>CAUJKG010000300.1 GCA_963205465.1 Pseudomonadota bacterium
GTGCTCGACGTCGGCTGCGGCGACGGCGAACTCCTGCAATTGCTTGCCGAGACCCGCGACGTGGACGCACGCGGCATCGAAATCTCGCGCGACGGCGTGAACGAATGCGTCGCCAAGGGTCTCGCGGTGATTCAGGGCGACGCCGACACCGATCTGGTCGATTACCCCGACGACACCTTCGACTATGTGATCCTGTCGCAGACGCTGCAGGCGACACGCCGCCCGCGCTGGGTGCTCGAGCAGATGCTGCGCATCGGCAAGCATGTGATCGTGTCGTTCCCGAATTTCGGCCATTGGCGTATCCGCGGCCAGTTGCTCTGGCATGGCCGCATGCCGATCACGCAGAACCTGCCGGTGAGCTGGTACGACACGCCGAATATCCACTTCTGCACGATCCGGGATTTCGTCGATCTGTCGCGCGAACTCGACGTGAAGATCGAGCGCGCGGTGGCCTTCGGTCCGAGCGGCGGGCGCGTGCGCTTCGACGCGCCGTGGTGGTTCTGGAATCTGTTCGGCGAGCAGGCCGTGTTCCTGCTCTCGCGGAAGAACTGATATCTTAGGCGGGCGCCGTTCCCGGCGCGAACACCATCCGTTCGCGCGCCTTCTTCACCGGCACCGGCCGCCACACCTGCTTGGTCGCTTCCACGATATGCACGCCGTGAAACGGCAGCGACAAGGTCGAGCCGACGCGCTCCCACGCGGGTGCTGCGCGCAGCAGCCATTTGCGTTGAAACGGCGGCATCCATAGCGCTTCATGCCAGCCGACCGGCGTGAACAGCGCCTCGCGCAGGAGCGAGACGAGTTGCAAGCGCGAGAATGGCCGGCCTTGTCCGAACGGCGTCGTATCCATCCGGGTCCATGGCCCCGCACGATTAGGCACGACTAGGAGCAGCTTTCCGCCCGGCGCGAGCACGCGCCAGACTTCGCGGAGGAGATCGGCCGGATGCGGCGTCATTTCGAGGGCATGCACGGCAAGCACACGATCGACCGTCGCGTCGCGCAGCGGCATTGCCGTTTCGGAGACGAGTGCCGAAAGCGTCGCCGACGCGCTCGGCCATTTTATCACGCCCTGCGCGCCGGGCATGAAGGCGAAGGTGCGCTCACCCTCAGCGCGGAACAGACCGAGATAGGGCGTGGCGTAACCGAGCCCGACGATCGCGCAGCGCTGCGCATCCGGCCAGCGCTCGCGGATCGCGCGGCCGAGCAGCCGCCGCGTCATGATGCCGAGGGGCTGCGCATAGAAGGAACGAAGATCGACGACGTCGAGGAACATGAAGGCTCTTTATGGCGTTGCCTCTGAGCTTAGCCTCGCCTCGCTGCGGCCGGAAGCCGCGTCTTGCAGCGGACAGGTGAGACGACTACGTTCCCACGAAATCCATAAAACGGAGCAAGTTATGGCGGTCGAAATCCGGCTCATCCCGTGTTTGAGCGACAATTACGCAGTCCTCGTCCATGAGCCCGAGAGCAAGACCACGGCTCTGATCGACGCGCCGGAAGCAGCCCCCATCCTGAGCACGCTGAATCAGGAAGGCTGGGCGCTCACGCATATCCTGATCACGCATCATCACCCGGATCACGTGCAGGGCATCAAAGAGATCCGCGCGAAATATCCGGTCCCGGTGTACGGCCCGCGCGCCGAAGCCGACCGCATCCCCGACATTTCGGTGAAACTCGGGCATCTCGACGTCGCCGACGTCGGCCCGTTGCGCGCGGAAATAATCGATACGCCGGGACACACCGCAGGCCATATCGTCTATCACTTCCCAAAGGAGCAATTGCTCTTCGCCGGCGACACGCTGTTCGCACTGGGCTGCGGGCGGCCCTTCGAGCGGCCCGCAGAAGTTCTGTGGCAATCGCTTCTGAAGCTGCGCGAATTGCCGCCGGAAACGACGATCTACTGCGGCCACGAATATACACTCGGCAACGCGAAGTTCTCGGTCACGGTCGATCCGGATAACACGCAGTTGAAAGAACGCCTGAAACAGATCGAAGCGCTGCGGGCCGAAAACAAGCCGACGGTTCCCTCGACCATGGCAGAAGAGATCGCGACCAATCCCTTCATGCGCGCGGACAATCCTGCCGTGCAGGCAGCGATCGGCATGAGCGGCAAGGACGCGGGTGCGGTCTTCACGCAGCTTCGCGAATTGAAGAACAACTTCAAAGGATGAGCGCCGATTCGCAAAGCGCGGACGAGATCATTCGTCTCTTGCATCTGGAGCCGCATCCCGAAGGCGGTCACTTCCGCGAGATGTTTCGCGATCCCTGCCAGATGGAAGGGCGCGCGGTTTCGACTGCGATCTATTTTCTGCTGAAGCGGAGCGAGCGCTCGCACTGGCATCGGGTCGATGCCGCCGAGACCTGGCATCACTATGCAGGTGCGCCGCTCGCGCTCCATATCGCGGCAAGCGAAAAGAGCGAGCCTGCTACGCAAATTCTCGGCAAGAATCTCGCGGGCGGCGAGCGTCCGCAGATCGTGGTGCCGGAAGGGCACTGGCAGGCTGCAGAAACGCTGGGCGAATGGACTCTTGTTGGCTGTACGGTCGCCCCGGGATTCGAATTTGCCGGCTTCGAACTCGCTAGGAAAGGTTGGAGTCCGGGAGTCTAGGTTTTTTCCGGATAAACATTTCTTTCGCCGCCACAACGCCGCCGACCGAAATCAGCACCGCGGCAAGCCCGAGCGGCCAGCGCAGTTCCGCATAGCCCGCGAGCACCAGAAAGATCGTGGAGAGCAGCGGCGCGGCATAAGACGCCGCCCCCAGCGCGCGGATATCGCCGAACTTCACACCGCGATCCCATGCATAGAAGGCAAGACCCAGCGGAAAGATTCCGAGTGTGACGATCGCAAGCCACTGCATGACCGAGGATGGCCACACCGTCTGCTCGAACGCGAGATGGCAGAAGAACGAAAGTGCGGAAGTCGCAAGACAGAATCCCGCCACCGCGTCACTCGGCACATTCTTGAACGGCCGCGACAGCACCGAATAGCTCGACCACGCGAGGGCGGCACCCAGCGCACAGGCATAGCCGGTGATATATTGCGGCTTGATCTCGACACCACGCATGCCTGCGATCAGCACGAGCGTCCCGGCAAGCCCCAGCAATACGCCGGCGATGTGATGGATTTTGAGTTTTTCGTTCGGCAGAAAGGCCGAGAACAGCACGATCAGAAGCGGCCAGAGATAGTTGAAGAGTTGCGCTTCCGCCGGCGGCGCGAGCCGCAGCGCCGCGAAGTAGAGTGCGTGATAGCCGAACAACCCACCGACGCCGAGGAGCCAGACCTTGAGCGGCTGCTTGAGCGAACGCGCACCCTCAGGCCGAACCACCCAGCTTGCGACCCCGATCGATCCACCGATCGCAAAGGTGATCGCCGCAAGCTGGAACGGCGGCATGGTCCCGCTTGCGACGGTCAGCAGCGAAAGGAACGACCACATGAAAACGGCGGCGAGCCCGGTGAGCGTCGCCGCCGTTTGCGTAGAGGATGAGCTCATTCGTTAGGTAATATACTGCGCGCCGTTCACAGTCATCGTAGAACCGGTGATGAAACCGGCGTCATCGCCTGCGAGAAACACGACGCAGCGCGCGATTTCTTCCGGCTCGCCAAGACGGCCGACGGGGATCGTCGGCAGAATGTTTTTCTCGAGCACGTCCTTCGGCACCGCCTGTACCATTTCTGTGTTGATGTAACCGGGGCAGATCACATTCACCGTGATGCCGGCCTTGGCGGATTCCTGCGCGAGCGCTTTGGTGAAACCAATATCACCGGCCTTCGCCGCCGAATAATTGGTCTGGCCCATCTGGCCCTTCTGGCCGTTGATCGACGAGATATTGATAATGCGCCCGAACTTGCGTGCGCGCATGCCCTCGATCACCGGGCGACACATATTGAAAAGTGAGTTGAGGTTCGTGGTGATGACCGCGTTCCATTGGTCAACGGTCATGCGATGCAGCATGGCGTCGCGCGTGATGCCGGCATTGTTGACCAGCACATCCACCGGACCGAGATCGGCCTCGACTTGCTTGATGCCCGCAGAGCAGGCGTCGAACGAGCTTACATCCCACTTGTAGACGTTGATCCCGGTCTCGGCCTTGAACTTCGCCGCTGCCTCATCGTTGCCGGCATAATTCGCCGCGACCTTGTACCCCGCCGCCTTCAGCGCCTTCGCAATCGCAGCCCCGATACCGCGGGTGCCGCCGGAAACCAACGCAACACGTGCCATTTTTTCCTCTCCTTGATGCCGTCCGGTTGAATGCCGGCCGCTTGTTCCTCCTAGCTTGAAAGACAGAAATGCCCGGCACAAGGCCGGGCATTGCATTTATTTTCTATTTTGGCCGGATCAGTTCCGCTCAACGCTTTCCGCTGTGGTGCACGTTACTGACCTTCCACGCTTTTTGTGCGCTGCGTCTGACTGACGTTCGACGATTTCTGCTTTGTGCGTCTCACTGCCGTTCGACGCACAGAGCAATCCCCATGCCGCCGCCAATGCAAAGCGTGGAAAGACCCTTCTTGGCATTGCGCCGCTCCATTTCGTGCAGGAGCGTGACCAACACGCGCGCGCCGGAAGCGCCGATGGGATGGCCGATCGCAATCGCGCCGCCATTCACGTTGACCTTGGAAGTATCCCAGCCCATGTCGCGGTTTACCGCACAGGCCTGCGCGGCGAACGCCTCGTTCGCTTCGACAAGATCGAGATCCTGCGCACTCCAGCCCGCTTTCTTCAGTGCAGCCCGCGACGCCGGGATCGGCCCCGTACCCATGACCGCGGGATCGACGCCAGCCTGCGCCCAGGAGGCGATGCGCGCCAGTATCTTCCGGTTCTGCTTCTGCGCTTCACTCTCGCGCATCAGAATGAGCGCGGCCGCGCCATCATTGATGCCGGAAGCGTTCGCGGCCGTTACAGTGCCCTCCTTGTCGAAGGCGGGCTTGAGCTTCGCCATGGCGTCGAGCGTCGCGCCATCGCGGATATATTCGTCGGTGTCGAAAACGATATCGCCCTTCTTCGAGGCAATCGTTACCGGTGCGATTTCGTCCTTGAACTTACCGGCCTTCTTTGCGGCTTCGGCCTTGTTCTGCGAGGCGACCGCGAATTCGTCCTGTTGCTGGCGCGTGATCTGCCACTGCTTGGCGACGTTCTCGGCGGTACCGCCCATGTGATAGCCGTTGAAGACGTCCCACAACCCATCCCGGATCATGGTGTCGATGAACTTCACGTCACCCATGCGGTGTCCCGCCCGCAGATGCGCGGCATGCACGGAGTTCGACATCGACTCCTGCCCGCCGGCGACGACGATCTCGCTGTCGCCGTTCATGATCGACTGGTAACCCAATGCCACCGTGCGCAGACCGGAGCCGCATACCTGGTTCACGAGCCAGGCCGGTGTTTCGTTCGGAAGACCGGCGGCTTTCGATGCCTGACGGGCTGGGTTCATGCCCTGTGCCGCGGTCAGCACCTGACCGAAAATAAGCTCTGAAACCTGTCCCGGTTCCACGCCTGCGCGCTTCAGCGCGGCCTGGATTGCCACCTTTCCGAGTTCGTGCGCCGGCATTCCTGCGAGCGTGCCATTGAAGGCTCCCACCGGGGTACGCGCCGCTCCGACAATGACCACTCCGTCCGCCATTTCCTGCTCCTCGCAATTCGCCTTGTTTTCTACTGACTTATCACCGGTACCGTCCTGTATCGGATCGCGGCCCTGTGCTCTGCCCAGATAGTATAAGCGCAAATGCTGCCTTGCGTCATTCGTTTACCGGCATTGCACAAAGCGGTAGCCGCACCGCGAAAAAGACCCTAATCTTTTGCGCATTCAGCGGGGGAACGCTGCGGTCGCGTAAGGGAGTTCAGTAATGGCCAAGCCGCAAGAGCCGGTAACGATCAAAAAATACGCCAACCGGCGGCTCTATAATACGGGAACCAGCGCCTATGTTACGCTGGAAGATCTCGCCGTCATGGTGAAGTCCGGCGAGGATTTCGTGGTCTATGACGCCAAGACCGGCGATGACATTACCCGCTCGGTACTGACCCAGATCATTTTCGAACAGGAAGGCAAAGGCGGACAGAACCTCTTGCCCATCAACTTCCTGCGCCAGCTCATTCGCTTCTATGGCGACTCTATGCAGCTTCTCGTCCCGCGCTATCTCGAAACTTCGCTCTCGCATTTCACGCAGGAGCAGGAAAAGTTTCGCGAGCAGATGGGCAAGACCTTCAACATTCCCGGCTTCGGTGCATTCGACGAACAGGTGAAGCGCAATATGGAAATGTTCCAGCGCGCCTTCACGATGTTCCTGCCGACCGCAAAGGACAATGTCTCGAACCCGCCGCAGGAAACCTCCAGCGACGAAATCGACACGCTGAAGCGTCAGGTTTCTGAGATGCAGAAGAAGCTCGACAAGATCGGCGAATAGCCGCTCGCGAGCAGCGAAGAAAAAGAGAAAGCCGGCTGATTATTCAGCCGGCTTTTTTCTTTCCTGCTTTCGTGCCCGGCATGGGCGTGCGCGGCGGCTGATAGTCGAGGAAGCTGCCTTTGCCCGCCGCCTTGGCCTGTTCGAGCGCTATATTCGCGTAAGCAATGACTTCGCCGCTGTTGCGCGCATAGCGCGGGGCCACGACGCCTCCGGCCGTGACGGTAAATTTCAAGGCACCGGACGAAGTATCGAACGGTACTTCCCGCACCGCGTTCACGAAGCGATTGCCGGCGACAAAAAGATCTTCCAGCGAGCATTCGTGCAGCACGATGCCGAATTTGTTGTCGGAGAAACGACCGATCAGATCCTTACCGCGCTTGTGGGTGCGCAGCCGCTCGGCGATCGCGGCAATCACCTGATCGCCGACGCCATAGCCGTAAGCCTGGTTGCATTCGGCCAGACCATCGATCGCGGCAACGATAAAACCGAAATTCGTCTTGAACTTCGTCGCGTTCTCGAATTCGTCGGCAATCGCTTGTGTCAGCACCGCGCGATTGAGGCCGCCGGTCAGGGGATCCGACTGCGAGAGCCGCGCCAGTTCCTGCTCGCGGCGATACCGCTCTGTGACATTGCGCACGATGCCATCGGCGCGTGCGGGTTTGCCGTCGAGACCTGCGAACCAGCGGCCGGAGTCTTCGATCCAGCAGACCTGCCCCGGCACGCTCTGCTTCAGCGCATAGCGGATTTCATAAGACACGCCCACGCCGGGATCCTTGCGCTGGTCGGCAAAGACCGCGTCGTATCGCGTTTGCATGCTGTCCGGCGAAAGCAGGTGCGCATAAGCGCGCCCCGAGGAAATCTGCTCGATGGAAACCACGTTCAGCACTGTCAGCGCATTGCCGCTCCAGGCAATCGCATCGGCTTCGCAATCCCAGCTATAGGCCGCGTCGCCGCTGGCAAACAGCACCGAGGCTACGCGCTCCGGCGACAGGATCGGGATGACCGCGGGCTTGTCTTCATCATGAATCGGCGACGGGCGCGGATTGCGCTTCGGCTGGGCCACTTCTGCCTCCCCGGTATTCTTTTGCCCGGAGCAATAGCGCGGCTCCGCTTAATTTGGGGTGACTGCAGATCGGCTTGATGGACGATCCTTAATGGAACGTTAGCGCTGGTGCGCCGCTTGCACTGAACCAGGTGCAGCGAAAAGCGTTGTGCCATCGAGAGACGAACCATGAGCTTCGACGCGCAGAGCCAACGGAAACAAAGCGAATGCCGCGCGCTGGTCCCGCTCGAAGCGCCCGCAAAGCGCCATTCCAGCTCGCCGCGTGCCGACGCGCCGTTTCTCGTACAATTGTCTGCGAATGCGAAAGGCTTTGCACACTATCGCGCCAAGCGCCGCGAGCAGCCGGAAATCGGCGCGCGCGTTTACCGCAATACAATTGCCGAAGCGCTCGCTGCACAGCCGCAGGGCAGAAAACTCGATTACTGCGCGTAAGGATCGACGGTGATGTCACGCCGCGACGTGCGCACCGCAACCGACCACCCGCCAAGCACATCGACCAGCGCGATGATCAGAAGAATGGCGAAGGTCGACGTGCCCGCTTCCGCCACCAGGAGAAACTCGACCAGTGCGCCGATGAAGATCAGCGTCGACAAGACATGATCGAAAATCGACCGCGCGGTGTTGCGTGCGGCCTTCAGCACTTCGAAAAACAAGAGAAACAGCGCGAATGCGATCAGCAGATCGCTTGTCGAGATCGTCCATTCGACGCCGGAAGGCATGCGCAACGAGAACATGGCCGCAGTCCAGGACATGCCCGGCAGCAGGAAGGCGACCATGTTGTAGATGGCAAACGCAATCAGCAGCAGCGGAAAGGCGACCATGATGGGATCTCTTCGGCGCGCGGCCCTGCGTAGCGATTTCTCGGCTTAGTTCTCGCTCTTCGCTTTCAGAACCTGACGGCCCTTATACATGCCGGTCTTCAGGTCCAGATGATGCGGACGGCGAAGCTCGCCGGAATCCTTGTCCTCGACATAGGTCGGGGCTTTGAGCGCATCGGCAGAACGGCGCATGCCGCGGCGCGAGGGCGAGGTTTTTCGCTTGGGAACGGCCATCTTCGTCTCCGAAAAATCGGCCCGCAGTCGGGGAGACGGGGCCTGAATATCTGTCTGGAAGCCCGGGCTTATAGAGGATTGATCCGCCTGCCGCTAGCGGGGACGCGCTTTTGGGCGATCCCGCTGCGGGTCGCCATTCCCTTCGATTGAAAACAACCTTAACGTCTTGAAATAACACATGAAATTGCAGCAGAGCCGTTGCTGAGCGAGATCCGCTGGCGCGCGCTGGCTGCCTTGCGAAGTTGCGGACCGGGGCGACGCGGGTCGCGGAGACGTGGATTCGGCAGCGCCCCGGCCAGCAATGCCGCTTCCGCCGTGGTCAGTTCGCTTGCGCTTTTTTTGAAGGCGCGCCGCGCTGCCGCCTCGACGCCGAACTCGCCATTGGGTCCCCACTCGGCGACGTTGAGATAAATCTCGATCATCCGCCGCTTCGACCAGATCGCGGTCATGTAATATGCGAGCGGAATTTCGAGCGCCTTGCGGACGATCTGCCGCCCCGGCCAGAGAAAAAGATTCTTCGCAACCTGCATGGGAATGGTCGAAGCGCCACGCGCATCGCCATATTCCTCATAGTCCTCGATCACGCCCTGCAATTCGAGCCAGTCGACGCCACGATGCGTGCAAAAGCGCCCGTCCTCACCCGCGATGACGATGCCGACAAGCGCGGGAGAAATATCGGCGAGCGGGGTCCAGATCCGCTCGACCCGCTGGAACGTAACCCAGCGCCACAACATCAGCGTCGAAACCGGCGGCACCACCGCGTAAAGCGGCACGAGGGCGACGGGCAGAAGCAGCACGATCAAAATGACGTAGACGGCACGCCGCAACACGGAGGAACGCCGCTTCGGCTTTGAATTTTCCCGGCCTTCCTCGCTCATGCTGGCGGCATTAAAGCATGATCCCGAAAAGTGCGAAGCGGTTTTCGGGATCATGCTTGGACAAAAAGCCGCCATGTCCGGCCACCGCAAGCGCGCGGTTTGACGCCAGCGGCCCGGTGCGGCACCAAGCTAAAGATCATGTCGGGTAACGCGAACAGAACAGCCAATCCCATGAACTCGTTCGAACGGCGTCTCGCGGAACAAGCATCGCATTGCGAACAGGTGCTCGAGGAAATTCTTTCCGCCTCGCCGCAGCCGGGCGAACGCGCGCGTCCGGCGCGACTGCTTGCCGCTATGCGTCATGCCGCACTCGGCGGCGGCAAGCGTCTGCGCCCGATACTGGTCGTGGAATCTGCGGCTTTGTTCGGCGTATCCGCTGCAGCAAGCATGTTGGCGGGCGCTGCCTTCGAACTGCTGCATTGCTATTCGCTGGTCCACGACGACCTGCCGGCGATGGACGATGACGATCTGCGGCGCGGCAAGCCTACCGTGCATAAAGCTTTCGACGAAGCGACCGCGATTCTAGCCGGTGATGCGTTGCAGACGCTCGCCTTCGACGTGCTTTCGCGCGAGGCGACGCATGACGATCCTGCCGTCCGCGCGTCGCTGGTGCGGTGTCTCGCCAGAGCAAGCGGCATCGGCGGCATGGCTGGCGGCCAGATGCTCGACCTCGAAGCGGAAGGGAGATTTTCAACGAACAACACTCCCGTTGCGCTGGATATCGGCGAGATCGAAACTTTGCAGCGCATGAAGACCGGCGCGCTGCTCGCCGCGTGCTGCGAAGCCGGCGCAATTCTCGGACGAGCGCCGGAAACTGAAAAGACCGCGATCATGCGCTATGCACGCGCGATCGGCTTTGCGTTTCAGCTCGCCGACGACATCCTCGATGTCGAAGGCGATGCGGCAGCAGTCGGCAAGGCAGTCGGAAAGGACGCCGCAAAGAACAAGGGCACGCTCGTCGCAGCAATCGGCGTTCCGGCGGCGCGAAAGCGGCTCGATCAACTCATCGATGAAGCGAAAGACGCGCTCGCGCCATTCGGCGCGCGCGCGCAATGGCTCATCGCCTGCGCCGAATTCATCGCCGCGAGAAAATCGTGATGACTAGGACGAAAACAACAAGCTCGGGGAATATGCTGCAAAGGCAGATAAACGTGCACGCGCGTATTCTCGTTGCGATTGCTGCAGGCATCCTGGTCTGGCTCGCCGCGCGTAACTTTCTCCCCGTAACCCGCCTGCTGCTCGCGTGGAATGCTTGCGTCTGGCTCTTTCTGGCACTCGTCCTGAAGATGATGGCCACAGCGACACTCGCCGATCTGCGCAAGCGCGCGAGCGTCGAGGAAGAAGGCCGCGTCGCAACCCTGATTCTGGTTACCATTGCCACTATCGCCGCCTTCGTCGCGCTCGGCTTCGAGCTTGCCGACGCCTTGCAAGCCAAAGCCGCCGATCAAGCCTTGCGCGTGACCATCGCTCTCGCGGCGATCTTCGGCTCCTGGCTCTTCGTGAATTTCGCCTTTGCGCTTCACTATGCCCACGAAGTCTATCGCACCAAGGAAAGCCAGAACGCCCTCGGCTTTCCGAACGAAAAAGAGCCCGACTATTGGGATTTTCTCTATTTCGCGACGGTGCTCGGCACGACCTTTCAGACCTCGGACGTGGAAATCCGCTCGCGCATCTTGCGACGAACCGCCATGGTGCAGGGCCTTGTTGCGTTTCTCTTCAACACCGCGATCATCGCGCTCACGGTAAGCGTCGCTTCAAA
>CAUJKG010000301.1 GCA_963205465.1 Pseudomonadota bacterium
CGGCGTGTTCCACGGCGTGATGACGCCGATCGGACCGATCGGCTGACGCATCGTGTAATTGATGTGGGTCGAGGTCGGCAGCGATACGCCGTCCATCGCTGACGGCGCCTTGTCCGCGTAGAAGCGGAAATTCTCGGCGCCGCGCAGGGCCGCCTTCTCCATGTAGCGGATCGGCTGACCCGTATCGAAGCTCTCGACCAAAGCGATTTCTTCGGCACGCGCTTCGATCTTGTCGGCGACCTCGTGAAGTAACGCCCGGCGCTTCTCTCCGGTGATGCCACGCCAGGCCGGAAACGCCGCTTCCGCGGCACGAGCCGCGCGATCGATTTCCGCACTGCCGCCGGAAGCGATCTTGCAGATCGGCGAATTGCTGGTCGGATCGAGGTCGTCGAAGACATCGCCGCCACTCACCTTTTCTCCGGCGATCAGGTGCGGAACCGGTCCGGCCTGAAACGGGCGGAGGTATTCGCCGGCCTTGCGGAGATTCTCGCTGAGCGCGTTGTCGGGGAGAGGCTTGTTCATAGCGATACCCTTGCCAATGGATATTAGTTAACTTGTTAAGTAACTGCGCTCGCGGCTACCGTCAAGCGCAGAACGCGAGGGCCGGTCTCCCGCGTTTCAAACTGCGTCCTTCAACACCGCGATCATGTTGATTTCGATCTTGAGGCCCTTTCGCGCAAGATGCGCGACGCCGACCGTGGTGCGTGACGGCGGGTTGTTCGGGAAAAACTCGCGGAACACCTCGTTCATCGCCGCGAACTCGTTCAACATATCCGTCATGTAGATCGTCATGTTCAGCGCGTTCTCGAACGAAGCGCCACCCGCTTCCGCCAGATCCTTCAGATTCTGAAGGGCAATTCTGGTCTGGGCCTTGATGTCTTCGGGAAACTCCCGCGTCACCGGATGAGACCCGGTCTGCCCGGAGATGAAAAGAAGTTTGTCCCAACGGATCGCGGGTGAATAAGGCAAACCTGGCCGGATTCCTGTCGGAGGCGCTATTACATCACGAGCCATTTGAATGGTCCTTTCCTTCCACGATTGCAGACGCCGCCGGGGCGGCTTCACGATAACGGTCACCGGTGCCGAGATAAGCCGCTGTGACGCGCGGATCATCGCGGAGTTCAGCCGCAGCACCGGAGGCCACGAAACTTCCAACTTCCAGCACGAAACCGCGATCGGCAATTTCAAGAGCAAGTGCCGCATTCTGCTCGACCAGAATTCCGGTTACGCCGCCCTTCTTCAACGATCCGATCGCTTCGAAAATCTCTTCAATGATCTTCGGCGCAAGGCCCGTCGACGGCTCGTCCAGCATCAGGATGCGCGGCTGCGCCATCAATGCGCGTCCGACCGCCACCATCTGCTGCTCACCGCCTGAAAGCGTACCGGCGAACTGCGCACGACGTTCTGCGAGCTTCGGGAGGATCGCATAGACCTGATCGAGTCGTTCCGCCGCCGCATTCCTGCGCAAATAAGAACCGAGACGAAGATTATCCTCCACCGAAAGTTCGGAGAAAAGTTCGCGGCGCTCCGGCACCAGAGCAATACCCGCCGCGACCCGCTCCTCGACCTGCAGCGGTGCGATATCCTTGCCCTCGAAATGGATACTGCCCGTTCGAGCAGGCAGCACGCCCATAATGGCATTCAGAAGCGTCGTCTTGCCCGCACCGTTGGCGCCGATGATCGTGACGAACTCTCCCTGCCCGACGTGGAAGGAAAGATCTTCGATCGCAACGGCCTCGCCGTAGGCGACCGTAATGCCGCGTACTTCAAGCAGCCCGGTCACGAGAACCTCCGCCGAGATAAGCCGCGATGACCGCGGCATTCGCCAGCACCCCGGCCGGACTTCCTTCTGCGATCTGCTTTCCTCGATCGATCACCACAAGGCGATCGACACAGGACATCACAAGCTCCATGTCGTGTTCGACAAGAAGGATGGTCATGCCTTCGTGCTGAAGCCGGCGCAAGAGCCGCACGAGCGCGAACTTTTCTGAAAAGCGCAAGCCGGCAGCGGGTTCATCGAGCAACAAGAGTTCGGGTCCGGCAGCCAGAGCACGAGCGATTTCGACAATGCGCTGCTGACCGAGCGGAAGACTAGCGGCAGGACGATCCGCCTCCGCGGCAAGACCGACCCGCTCAAGCGCCTTACGGGCGGTCGAAAGCGATGCCTGATCCTCCCCCCGCTCCAACGAAATCAGACCGCGCACCACACCAGCGCGCGTCCGGGAATAAGTTCCAAGCGCCACGTTTTGAATCACGCTCAGATGAGGGACGATCTGCACGTGCTGGAAGGTCCGCGCGACACCTGCGGCTGCCATCTCCTCGCAACGCGGCAAAGGCTTTCCGCGCAAAAACAGTTCGCCATGTGTCGGTCTTTGCAGGCCTGATATGATGCTGAACAGCGTCGTTTTCCCGGCGCCGTTCGGTCCGATCAGGCCGGCGAACTCTCCCTTTCGCAAGACAAGACTTACGTCGTCGAGTGCGCTTAAGCCGCCGAACCGCATGCCGATACGCTTGAGCTCCAGGAGCGGAGCACCAGCCACATCTTCGCTGGGTCGCTCCTGAAGCGGCTCTCCATCGGAGCGGGCTGCGGGCGCTTCCGGCAGAAACCGTTCGACGAACGGCCAGATGCCATGCGGCCACCTAATCAGAATCACGACCAGGATCGCGCCAAAGACGATGATCTCGTAATTGCCGGAAGCGCCGTAGCGCGCGAACACATCCTGCAAACCCCACTGCAAACCTTCGATCGTGAGCGCGCCCATCACAGCCCCTGCGCCGCTCGCGGGACCGCCTACGACCGTCATGATTAGGAGCTTGAACGACGTTTGCAGCGCGAATGGCGAAGGACTAACAAAGCGGATCAGATGCACGTATAGCACACCGGCAAGTGCCGCCAGCACGATCGAAAACACAAACACCTT
>CAUJKG010000302.1 GCA_963205465.1 Pseudomonadota bacterium
CCACCACTGAGCCTCTTGATATGATTCTACCGACTCACAATACAATGTATCCAGATGGTGACAACTGGGAGGGACTGTAATTCCCTCCGGACCCCTTTTAAGTCCCTTGCGTCTACCATTTCGCCACGCCGGCAGCCGCGCGGACCATAAGCATCCGCCTTGCCCGCTTGCAACCGAAGTGGGCGGCGGAGTGGGTCGCGTGGCGGGAATTCCCCCGCTATCATCGCCGCCATGAGCTGGCTCCCCTCCCAAGATCCGATTCTCGGCGACAAACGCTCCTGCGACGCGCTCGATCTCGTCATCGTTCCGCGCGTGCGCGATATCGGCGGCTTCAACGTCCGCCGCGCACTCCCGCACGGCAAACGGCAGATGGTCGGCCCTTTCATCTTCTTCGACCAGATGGGGCCGGTGCAGTTCATCGCCGGAGCGGGCATGGACGTGCGGCCGCATCCGCATATCGGGCTCGCGACCGTCACCTATCTCTTCGACGGCCGCATCATGCATCGCGACAGCGAAGGCAACGCGCTCGAGATCACGCCGGGCGCGATGAACCTGATGACCGCGGGCAGCGGCATCGCACATTCCGAGCGCACGCCGGGCGATGCGCGCGCGTCCGGCCAGAAGATGTCCGGCATCCAGAGCTGGATTGCGCTTCCCAAAGCCGCGGAAGAGATCGCGCCCTCCTTCCAGCACTTCTCGGACCGCGACCTGCCGATGATCGAAGACGGCAAACTGCGTGCGCGCGTCATCGCGGGCAGCGCGTTCGGAAAAACCTCGCCGGTCGGCATGCAATCGGACTGGTTCTATGCCGAAGTCGTGCTCGACGCGGGCGCATCCGCGCCGCTCGACGCCGATCATGAAGAACGCGCGATCTATGTCGTCGAGGGAGAAGTCGAAATCGCCGGCGAAAAATTCGAAGGCCCTCGCCTTCTGATCTTCCGTCCCGGCGACCGCATTACCGTCAGCGCATTGAAATGGACGCGCATGATGTTTCTCGGCGGCGCGGCGCTGGAAGGCCCGCGCTACATCTGGTGGAATTTCGTCCATTCCAGCAAGGAACGCATCGAACAGGCGAAGGAAGACTGGAAGAGCGGCCGCTTCAGACCGGTGCCTGACGAAACCGAATTCATTCCGCTGCCAAATTCGTGAAGCTGCGCATAAGCCGCGACGACACTCCAGAGGAACGCCCCATGCTGTTCGAAACGACCATTGCCGGAAGCCTGCCCAAGCCCGCCTGGCTTGCGGAACCGAACAAGCTCTGGGCGCCGTGGAAATCGTCGGGAGCCGCTTTGCTCGATGCCAAGCGCGACGCCACCGTGCTTGCGCTGAAAGAACAGGAAGACGCCGGCATCGACATCGTCACCGAAGGCGAGCAATCGCGGCAGCACTTCGTGCACGGCTTCCTTGAGAACGTCGCAGGCATCGACTTCGCGAACAAGGTCGAGATGGGAATCCGCAACGACCGCTACAAGGCGATGGTGCCGCAGGTCACCGGCGAGTTGAAACTCAAGGGCCGCGTGCACGAATACGAGGCGCGGATCGCGCGCGCCCATACCAAGCGCAAGCTGAAGTTCACCATGCCCGGGCCGATGACCATCATCGACACCATCGCCGACCGCCATTACGGCGACCGGGTGAAGATGGCGATGGCCTTCGCCAAACTCCTGAATCAGGAAGCCCGCGCGCTGGAAGCCGACGGCGTCGACGTCATCCAGTTCGATGAGCCCGCCTTCAATGTCTACATGGACGAAGTCACCCAGTGGGGCATCGACGCGCTGCATGTCGCCGTCGGGGGACTCTCCTGCACCACCGCCGTGCACATCTGTTACGGCTACGGCATCGAAGCCAACGTCGCCTGGAAGCAGACGCTCGGCGACGAGTGGCGGCAGTATCAGGATATTTTCCCTGCACTCGCAAAGAGCAGGATTCAGCAGGTCTCCCTCGAAGCCCGCAATTCCAAGGTGCCGATGGATCTGATCGGGCTGCTCGAAGGCAAGGACATCCTACTCGGCACAATCGATGTCGCCACCGACCAGATCGAAATGCCGGAGGAAGTCTGCGCCGTCATCGAGCAGGCCATGCGCTACGTGCCGAAGGACCGCATCTTTCCGGGCACCAATTGCGGCATGGCGCCGATGAAGCGCGAGATCGCTTTCGCCAAGCTTGCGGCGCTCTCCAAAGGCGCGGCGCTGGCGCGCGAACGCTATAGCTGAATCTTCCGGCTCTTGATCTGGATCAACGCAAGCGAAAGGCAATCGAGGACGATCCACTCCGACAACAGGAGCTCATCATGAACGTCGGAATGTTGGATCGGCTGGCTCGCATCGTCATCGGCATTGCACTCTTGGCTTTCGCGCTCGGCTACATCCTGCCGGGTACGGGCTGGAACTGGGTTGGCTGGATCGGCGTGGTGCCGATTCTGACCGCGCTGCTCGGCTGGTGCCCGGCTTACACGCTGTTCGGCATTTCAAGCTGCCCGCGCAAAAGCCTGCGTTAGGACGCACTCACCACAAGATTGCCAAGCGCGCGCATGGATGATTTGCTTCCTCCAAATCGGGGAAGCCAATGATCCGTCCAATTTTGCTCGCACTGCTGCTCGGGCTTGCCGCGCAGACGGTCCACGCGGATACGCTGAAGCGCATTCAGGATTCCGGCGTCCTCCGTATCGGCCATCGCGCCGACGCTCGCCCGCATTCTTATAGCGACGGCGCGGGCAACGCCGGCGGCTATATCGTCGATCTGTGCCGCGAGGTGGCAGCTTCGCTGCGCCAGCAACTCAAGCGCGACATTCGCATCGAATACGTCACCGTCACCGCGCAGAACCGTTTCGAGATGGTGCGCGAGAACAAGATCGACCTGTTGTGCGAGCCGAGTTCGATCACCATCTCGCGGCGCGAGATCGTCGATTTCTCGATCCCCACTTTCGTCGACGGCGCCGGAGTCGCCTTCCGCGGCAAAGAGATCGACCGTTTCGAGGACTTCGCCGGCAAGAAGGTCGGCGTTCTTGGCGGCACCACGACCCACGAATTGTTGCGCTCGACGCTTTCGCAGATCGGCGTGCGCGCTGAGATCATCGTCGTGAAAGATCATCGCGACGGCATCAGGCTGCTCGGCGAAGGCAAGCTCGACGCCTATTTCGCCGATCGCGCAATCCTCGCGTCTTTATGGGGCCGCCGCGACCGCGGGCAGGAAGTCCAGCTCGGCAAGCGCTATTTCAGCTACGAAACCTATGGGCTGGCGCTGCAGCTCGGCGAAGCGCCGTTCCGGCTTGTCGTCGACCGCACGCTCGCGCGCCTTGCCCGCGAAGGCCGCATCGAAGCGCTCGCGAACAAGAGCTTCGGCATGAGCGCAGACGAACTCCTGCGCACCATGATCGCGATCAATTCGCTGCCGGATTGATTCAACTCTCATAGTTCGAGACGTGCGCGTACTTGCTTGCGTTCCTCACCATGAGGTTCATGCCCTGTC
>CAUJKG010000303.1 GCA_963205465.1 Pseudomonadota bacterium
CGCCTTCCGCGAGCGCGCCCAGCATCCGGATCAGGTCGTCGAGCGCGGTGGCGACGATGCCGCAAAGGGAGTTCACCGCCTCGCCGGTCTTGGAGAGCGAACTCGTTTTCCCTTCCAAGGAAATGCGGCGGGTGAAATCGCCCGCGACCGCGGCTTCGACGAGTTCGCGGATACCAGCCTCGATTTCCTTGTCGCCGGTAATGTCGGTCGCATATTTTACGACCTTGAACGGTTTTCCGTTCATGTCGAGGATCGGGTTATAGCTCGCCTGAATCCAGACTTCCCGGCCGCCTTTGCCGACGCGCAGATACTGGCCGGAATCATATTCGCCCCGCCCGAGCTTTTCCCAGAAGGCGCGATAGGCCACGGATTCGCGGTAGCCGGCATCGACGAACATGCTGTGATGCTGGCCCTGGATTTCGGCCAGCGAGTAGCCCAGCGTCTTCAGGAAATTCTCGTTGGCATTCGTGATACGGCCGTCCAGCGTGAACTCGATCACCGCCTGGGAGCGGTTGATTGCCGCCAGCATGCCTTCGTTCAGGCGCGCAGAGGTCACGTCCATCCATTCGAGCATATTGCCGCAATAATTGCCGCGCTGGTCGAACGAGCCGTGGACGAGCAGCGATATTTTCAGCGTGCCGACCGTGATTTCAGTGCGATACGGCAGGTTCTTCGGGTCGGAAAGTAGCTTGCGCTGATGCGCCGGATTGCGGTGAAAGCTGTCGATGCAAGTGCCGATGATCTTTTCCGGATCGAAATTCGGCCACACCGTGCGAAACTCCGTTGCATGCTTTCTAAGCAGATCGCGCGTCGGCTGATTCACATAGGTGACGATGAAATCGCGGTCGACCGTCATGATCGCGACCGAGACCTGGTCAACGATATTCGCCTTGATGAAATCGAGTTCGCCGCCATCGGCTGCGGCGGGTGTCTTGTTAAACCAGGACATGCTGCTCTCCGTTTCGTCCCATGTTGTCTTTGCACGCTGCCTCCGCGCCGTTCATCGACGAGGGGAGCAGATTGTTCAGATCGATCAACGCAATCATCATGCCTTCGCTGGTCACGAGGCCGGAAAGCAGATCGATCCTGGCCGCTTGCGCGATCTGCGGCACCGGCTGGATCTGTGTGCTTTCGAAACTGACGATATCGAGCACCCGATCGGCCAGAAGCCCGACCGGGCGGCTGCCGATTTGCACGATGAGAACGATATGCAGCGGCGTCGCGTCGGTGATGCCCTGACCGAAGCGGCAGCGCAGATCGACGATCGGAACGATCGAGCCGCGCACGTTCAGAACCCCGCGCATATAATCGGGCTGCTTCGGCAGATGCGTGATCTCCGACCAGCCCTTGATCTCACGGACCGCCATGATGTCGACGCCGTATTGATCATTGCCGATAGCAAAGCTGATGAATTGTGTTGGTGCAGCACTCGCGGCCTGCGGATCGCGCTCGACGCGCGCCGCCGCGACCGCAAGTTCGCCCTGCATTTCGGTATCGATGATTTGTTGCACGATCGGTCCGCCCCACGCCGCAAGATGCGAGGGAATCTATGGAACCGTCGTTGCGGAACGGTTGAATAAACCGTTAGCGCAAACTATTCGGCCGGAACATTAATCGTGAACAACTTTATCGAAGAAAGCGGACCGGCGCACGCGCGCCGGCCCGTCGATCTTCAGCGATAGAGCTTGGTGATGGTATCCGCGCCGAAGCCCATTTTCTCGTAATGCGCCTTGCACATCGCGATGTAATCATGAACGTCGAAATAGCCATCGGCATTGCCGTTTTCGTCGAGCCAGACCAGCGGCCCTTTCACCTGAAAGATGGCTTTCATCGGCTCGTCGCTCTCGTAAGCGACCAGCGTGTGCCCCTCGCCCGGCGTTTCATAGACGAAGTCGCCGGCGGTCGCGGTCCATTCGTGTTCGAGATAACCCCACTTGCCCGAAATCGTATAGGCGAAGACTTCGTGCGGATGATAGTGGCGGTTCACCAGCCCCGCTTTCTTCGCCATCAGGATATCGCACCACTTGTTTTGCGAGGGCGAAATCCAGAGCGGCCGCGACATTACCGTTTCGGTGAACGGCACATAATATCGTTCGTCGTCGGTCGGCGCGTTCTTGATATAAACTTCGGGCAGCGCATCGGGCTGGAACACGCGCGTGATCGGCTTCAGTTCTTTCCAGAATTCGTTTGTGGCGACTTCAGGCATTACTTCCTCCTCATGCTTGCAATTGCTGGCAACAGATTCAGACGTGCATTCCGCCATCGGCCATGAACACACTTCCGGTCGAATAGCTGCTGTCGTTCGAGGCCAGAAAGAGCGCCATCTTCGCTACTTCTGCGGCCTGCGCATGACGGTGCAGCGGAATGAAGGAATCGAGCAGTTCCGTGCCGTCGTGGCCGGTGGCCTGCGTGATGCCATTCTCGATGTTCTTCTGGAAAGCGTTGTCGATCGGGCCCGGCGCGAGCACGTTGACCCGGATATTGCGCGCCGCAAGTTCCTTCGCCGCGGTGCGCGCAAGCCCGATGACCGCGTGCTTCGACGTCGCATAGGCGCAGATGCCCGGATCGCTGGTGACACCTACCACGCTGGAGGTCACGACGATGCTGCCGCCATCGTTCATGTGCGGCTCTGCGTATTTGATGGCCAGAAAAGAAGCGCGGACGTTCACCGCCATCACCCGATCGAACAGCTCCTCAGGATATTGCGCGATCGGCGCGATGATCCCGGAAATACCCGCGTTCGAGAACAGAACGTCGATCTTGCCGAAACTATCGACAGCGGCAGCGATATAATTTTTTGTCGCCGCTGCATCGGAAACATCGGCGGCGCAGAGCGCAAAGCGCCCCTCGTAGCGGGCAAGCGTTTTTCCGGCTGCCGCAAGCGGCACCTCGTCCCGGTCCACGAGCAGAACCTTCGCGCCTTCGGCGAGAAACGCATCGGTACTGGCAAGGCCGAGACTGCCGGCGGCACCGGTGACGATGCAGACCTTGCCGTCGAGCTTGCCCGTCATTCCACACCCAGATAGGCGCGCTGCACCGCCGGGTCGTCGCGCAATTGCGCGGCACTTCCTTCTCCGGTGATCCGCCCGGTCTCGATCAGATAGCCGCGATCGGCGATCTGCAGGCTGCGTTTGGCGTTCTGCTCCACCAGCAACACGCCGATCCCCGCACTGCGGATCTTGCCGAGCGAGGCGAAAAGCTCGCCGCAGACGAGCGGCGACAGGCCGAGCGAAGGCTCGTCGAGCAGGAGAATATCGGGCGCAGACATCAGCGCGCGGCCGATGGCGACCATCTGCTGTTCGCCGCCGCTCATGGTGTTGGCGGCCTGCTCCATGCGCTGCGAGAGCTTGGGAAAGAGCGACAAGGTTCGCTCGAGATTTTCCTTCTCCTTCGCGCGCGCGCGTTTGGCATAAGCACCGAGCAGGAGATTTTCGCGCACCGTGAGTTCGCCGAAAATGCCGCGGCCCTCCGGCACCAGCGCGAGGCCCGCCTCGACGATATCGTTCGCGCGCATGGCCGCGATATCCCGGCCGGAGAGCGAAATCTTCGCGGCCGATTTCGGCACGATCCCGGCGATGGCCTTCAGGAGCGAAGTCTTGCCGGAGCCGTTCGCGCCGAGGATCACCACGATCTCCCGCTCGCCGACGGAAATCTTCACATCGTCGAGCGCGCGATGCTTGCCATAGGCGACCGAAAGGTGGGAGACCTCAAGCATCTGCGTCCCCCAGATAGGCCCGGATCACTTCAGGATCGGCCAGCACGTCCTTCGGCGTGCCCTCGGCGATCTTGCGCCCCGCGTTCATCACGTAGCAGCGGTCGCACAGCGAACGGATCGCATCCATCACGTGCTCCACCATCAGAATGGTGCGGCCTTCGGCGCGCAGCGAGCGGATGAGTTCGATCCCGTCGCGCAGTTCGGTCGGGTTCAGTCCTGCCAGCCACTCGTCGAGCAGCAAGAGTTCGGGCTGCATCGCCAGCGCCCGCGCGAGCTCAAGCCGCTTCTGGTCGATATAGGTGAGCTCGGAGGTCATGACATTCGCGCGCGAGGCAAGCCCCACCCGGACCAGCAGTTGGTGGGCGGCGAGGCTCGCCTCTTCGCCCCAGCGGCTCTTCGGACCGAAGGCAAGGCCCGCGATCACGTTCTCCTTGCAGGTCATCGAGCCGAGCACGCGCACCAATTGAAAGGTTCGCGCCACGCCTTCGCGCGCGATCCGGTACGCGGGAAGCTTCTCCAGCGCGCGGCCGCGAAGCTGGATACTGCCGCCATCCGATTTCAGCGCGCCGGAAATCAGGTTCAACACGGTCGTCTTGCCGGAGCCGTTCGGGCCGAGCAGGCCGACGATTTCGCCCGGCCGCACTTCCAGCGCGACACCGTCCACGGCGACGAGACCGCCGAAGCGGCGGGTCAGCCCCGAGATCGAAAGCAGCGGCGCGCTCATGCTTTCGCTCCCTTCAGCCGGTGCAAGGAAAGCTGCGCGCCTTCGATCAGGCCGACGATGCCGCGCGGAATCGCGTAAACAATCAGCAGGAAGGCGATACCGACCATGATGCTGAAGTGGTTCGGAAACTTGGCGAGCAGGAATTCAAAGAGCAGCGCCAGCGGAATCACGCCGAAGACCGGGCCGTAGAGCCGGTGTACGCCGCCGAGCAGCGCCATAATCAATACTTGAAACGAAACCACCGGGTTGAAGGCAATCGCCGGATCAATGTACGTCCAGCGCGGCGCCATCACCGCGCCCGCCAGCGTCATGAAGGACGCGCTGAAAGCGAACAACACGACCTTGGCCATAGTCGTGTTGATGCCGACATGACGGGCCACCGCCTCGTCGTCGCCTATCACACGCAGCGCAAGCCCGAGCTTCGAACGCTGGATCAGCCAACCGGAGATGAATACGGCGACCGCGAGCGCGAGCAGCTGCCAGTAAATCTGCTCGGTCGTGATATCGACGAAAACGTAGCGGCCGAGCGTGCGGGTGACGTTCACCTCGTACCAGGTGACGAGCTGGCGCACGAGCTCGGCAAGACCGAAGGTGAAGATCACGAAGTAAACGCCGGAAAGCCGCAGT
This sequence comes from Pseudomonadota bacterium, assembly GCA_963205465.1. Lineage (GTDB taxonomy): Bacteria > Pseudomonadota > Alphaproteobacteria > Rhizobiales > Xanthobacteraceae. The sequence continues at coordinate 5,067 of CAUJKG010000303.1, forward strand.
GTCGACAGACCGACGAGCAGCGAGAGCATGAAGCCGATGACAAAAGCAATCAGCAGCACCAGCGGCCATGCCAGCACCTCGCCGAGCACGGCGACGGTATAGGCGCCGATGCCGAAGAAGGCGACGGTTGCGAGCGACACATAGCGCGTGGGGCCCGAGAACAGCGTCCATGCGGTCGCCAGCACGGTGTAATTCATGATGTTGATCGCGAGCGACAATTGATAGCCATTCGCGACCGAAGGCACCAAGGCGAGCAGCGCGACCAGGCCTGCAAGCGCAAGAACGATGACGAGGTTTCGCGCGCTCATGACCGCTTCACCCCGAACAGGCCCTGCGGGCGAAGCAGCAATACCAGAATGAAAATGATATAGGTCGCGGCGAGCGTCAGGCCAGGATCGATATAGGTCGCGACGAAGGTTTCGGTCAGGCCGAGGATCATTCCCGCGATCAGGCAGCCCAGGAGATTGCCGACACCGCCCATGATGACGACGATCAGCGCCTTCATGGTGAAAACGACGCCGAGGCTGGCATTGAAGGTGAGGAACATGGAAACCAGCACGCCGCCCGCAGCCACCAGCGCGCCGCCCAGCGCATAAGCGAAGGCTGCGGTCGCGCGCACGTCGATCGCGACCAAGAGCGCCGAAACCGGATCGACCGCCACCGCGCGGATTGCCGTCCCTGCCCGCGTCCGGGTAAGCCCGAGATAAAGTGTAAGCCCGATGATCACGGCGAAGCCGAGCGCAAGCAACCGGCTTGCGGAGACCGTCGCCCCGAAAATCTTCACCGGGATCGAGAGAAAGTCGTAGCTGAAATAATTGCCGCCGAAGATCGCGAGCATGATCCCCTGCGCGACGAACAGCAGACCGAAGGTCGCAAGAATCGAGTCGACTTCCAGCGCATCGCGGTTCGCCGCGCGCCTGACCAACGGCGTCAACAGGACCTGATAGATGAGCCAGTTGATGAGTGCCGCGAGCGGCACGATGATCAGAAGGCCGACGAGCGGATTGACCGATACGGCTGTGAAGAGCCACAGCGCCGCGAAACTCGCGGCAACGAGCGACTCGCCATAGGACAGATTCATGATGCGCGCGACGCCGTATTGCAGCGTCAGGCCCATCGCGATCAGTGCGTAGATGCCCCCAAGCGTGATGCCGGAAAGCAGCGGCTCCGTGAACATGAACTCAATCTTCGCGCCGGTTCAGAAAAAAGCAACGCGGCAGGTCCGGTACGGGACCCGCCGCGCCGCATGTCTCGCCCTTACTTCTTCCAGGGCGCCTTCGGCACGCGCAGCTCGGCCACGCCCGGACGCTGCGGCGCAACGCCGACATAGAGACCGTCCTGCCACTGGCCGAGCAGCCAATAGGCATCCTTCGGCATGTTATTCTCGAGCTTGATCTTGCCGATCACGGTGTCGAAGGTGCCGTTCTGCAACTCCTTGATGATCGCGGTGCGGTCGAGGCTGCCGACGCGTTCGATCGCCTGCTCCAGCATCTGCAGCGAGGAGTAGCCGATCTGGCTGCCCCAATAATCGGGATCGCGGTTCACGAGCTTCCGGATCTTCTCGCGGTATTCCATCGTGGCCTTGTTGTCCTTGGACCAGCCACCGAGCGAGACCACGCCTTCGGCGTTCTCGCCGAAGCGTTGCGGAAACAGCGGGAAGAACGTGCCGACGCCGGTGAACATGACCTTCGGCGCGTAAGAGGTCAGGCGGGCCTGATCGACAATCGCGACCGTATCCGGCGGATAAGAGAACGCGACGAAGGTATCCGCCTTCGAGCGCTCGGCCTCGCCGACGATCGGGGCCATATCCTGGGTTCCGACCGGGTAGCTCTTGTCGAAGACGATCTTGAAGCCTGCCTTCTCGAAGCCGGCGCGTGCAGCCTTGGAAAGATCAATGCCGAAACTGTCGGCGACCGAGACCATCGCGATCTGATCGTTGATCTTGCCTTCCTTGCGCAGCTTCACCAGCAGATCGACCAGCGCATCGACATATTGCTTCGAGGTGCCGAGGAACCAGAAGCTGTTCGGCCAGCGCTTGGCGAGTTCGGGGGCGCGGTCGGTGACGGCGCTGAAGGTGATCTGCGGGAAGTTATGCTTGTTGAAGGTCGGACCGACCGCGAGGTTGATGCCGGTGCCCCAAGGCGGCAGCAGCAAATCCACCTTGTCCTGATTGATCAGGCGCTCGACCGCGCGAACCGCCTCTTCGGAATTCGAACGGTCGTCATATTCGATGACCTCGATCGGAATGCGCTTGCCGTATTTCTTGATCAGCAAGCCGCCCTTGGCATTCACTTCCTGAACCCAAAGCTGATAGTTCGGAATCTGCGTGATGTTCGCGCCGCCGGCATTGGGACCGGTCTTCGAAATCGCGTAACCCACCTTGATCGTTTTCGGCGCGGCGTCCTGCGCCGACAGCATCGGCGCACTGAATGCCAGCGCTGCCGCCGCGGCGGCGCCGAGCAGCACTTTCCCGTTCCACTTCATTCGCGTTTCTCCCCTGCAAGGTTCTTTCGCTGACCAACTGGGGCCTATTAGTAGGCCATCCATCGATTGGTTTACCAACTAATTTGCGGCGGTAACAGGGGGAAAATCCTGCTGCAATGCAACCGGATGATCTGCAACACACTCCCGAAAAAATTCCAGCCGTGTCTGCGCAAAGAAAAGATAGGTCAGCAAATCTTCCTCGTGCGCGCCGGGCGACACGGCAGAGATTCTCAAAAACGCGCGCGGCAAGCGAAGCTTGCCAGCGCATCTTGCTTGTGACGAGTACGGTGGTGGCGACACCAAGCCGGCGGATAGCCGTGTCGGACTAGAGTCTGTTTCAACTGCGTTGAATCAGACTCGTCGCTTATCAATTTGGTTGAGCATGATCTTTTCCGAAAACCGCACCGCACTTTTCGGGATCATGCTCGAGGAGCCGACAAACGCCTTTTCGATCACGAAGTGGCCCGCTTTCGAACCGCTGCCTTCTTCGAAACCCAGTTTGGTGAAGTAGCTCCGAAGGTCGGTCACCATCTCGGGGCTGCCGCAGATTTCGATCCGGTCGGTCTCGCGATCGAGCGGCGGTTGCTTGGTGTCCTCGAACAAGCGGCCGGATGCGAGCAGGTCGGTGATGCGGCCGCGATTGACGAACGGCTCGCGCGTCACGGTCGGATAGTAAATGAGCTGGTTCTTCACCAACTCACCCACGAGTTCATCGTTCGGCAGATCGCTCGTGATCATTTCGCCGTAAGCGAGTTCGGCGACATGGCGGCAGCCGTGCACGAGGATTACTTTTTCATACCGCGCATAGGTCTCGGGATCCTTGATGACGCTCAGGAATGGCGCTAGCCCGGTGCCCGTGCCGAGAAGATAGAGTCGTTTTCCCGGCAACAAATTCTGATGCACCAGCGTGCCGGTGGCCTTGCGGCCGACCAGAACGGTGTCGCCTTCCCGCAGATGCTGGAGGCGGGAAGTCAGCGGCCCATCCGGCACCTTGATGCTGAAGAACTCGAGTTCGTCGGCATAGGCCGCACTCGCGAGACTATAGGCCCGCAGGAGCGGTTTCCCCTCGATCTCGAGGCCCATCATGATGAACTGGCCGCTATCGAAACGGAACGACTGGTCGCGGGTCGTGCGGAAGCTGAACAGCGAATCCGTCCAGTGATGAACATGCGTGACGGTTTCGCGATAGAAATTGCTCATGAATCGGCTGGTCTGGCTGTGCGGTTAACGAGGGTTCCGGTGCGGCGGCCGATCCGGCCCTTTTTCCTCGGCAAGTAGAGGGAGAAGGCTTGTTCGGCGAACATCTGCCCACTGGAAACCAGGAGGTCAAGCCGCCCGGTGTCGCTGCTCATTATATATAGGTGACGTGACGGCTTTTGCCGGCGCAAGGCTTTGCTCCGGCCGTCCACCAACGGGTGAACTCCCTGCCGTCGCGGCAGGGAGAACAAGCCATTTCCGCTTTCCGTCACTACGCCGCCTTACGATTGGCCTCCAACCGCCGGTCCACGAGCGCAACGATCTCGTCGATCCCGTCGCTCTGCAGGCCCGCCTGCGCGGCGACGAGTTGCACGAGCTTGTCGGCGCGCTCGATATTCGTCGCGCCATTCTGCAAGGCCCGCGCGGCCGACGATGGCCGCGACAATTCCTTGGCCGCGGCGGCATATTTCTCGAAGGGCACGAGCACCTTCGGATCCGCTCCGATGGTGGTGCATACCTTGACCACGAAGTCATAGACCGCACGCGATTTCTCGAGGTCGCTATGGACCGCTTCGCTCGCAGTCCGGATTCCATCCGGCGTGATGCAGCGGTAGTTCCCCGCCAGCAGCATCGCCCATTTGGCGAGCGGCACGAAGATCGATTCATGCACGCGCAGCTTCACCGGCAGTTCGATCTCTTCTCCACCCACTGAAAACCGCGCGGCGTCGACGTCCTTCTCGAGATTTCTCAGAATCTGCGTGTCGCCATCCTCTTCGAAGCGGGCGCATTTGAAGTTCGTCGGCAACGTCACCAGCAATTCGTTCGCGCCGCCATCGGGCGGGCGGATGGCTTGCGGATCGGGGCTGTTGAGCGTGATCTTGTTCGGATCGATGGCGTCCCAAACCCGCGGATCGGTGTAGGCGGGCTCGAGCGCGGCGTGATTCAAGCCGGGAATGCGCCGCATATAAGCGAGCGGCGGCATGTTCATGATGGACATGCAGGGCACCCTCGCCCGGCCCACCGCCGCCAGCAGTTCGCGAACTTCGTTCGAGCGATATTGCGGCTCCTGCATGCAGAGCCCGACGAGATCGAACCGAGACGGATCGATTCCGGTGGCGGGGCCCGCGGTAACCTTTCCCGGAAGCTTCTTCGATTCCAGCAGAACCGGCTCGGACCTGCCGCGGACCGGCAGCCGCACCTTGAAGCCTTCGGCGTTGATCAGGTCCGCTTCCGCAGGAAGACAAACCAGATGGATGGAGTGCCCGCCAAAGAGAAGTTTCGAAGCCAGCAGCGAGCCATAGGACGCGCCGAGCATCAGAATGTTGTAAGCCATTTTTCAGTTCACTCCTTCAAGAACAGCCGATGGACAAAGTTTCTTTGGATGATCAGGCCGCGACCGGCCTGTCATTCCGTGCGATCATTTTCGAGTAAGGTTTCCGATGGCCGCGTCCGAGGTGCGGCACGCCGCAGCGCCGCGTTGCAATCACGCGCGCTGGGCAACAGCTTTTCGTTCGAAAATTTGGATTCGATATTGATACCGATGACGCCTGATCCAATGACGATCACGTCACAGGTTTTATCTGCTTGCCCCATGCCAATACTCCGAAGACGCCGTCGCGCGTAAGCGGCGGTGCCCCCTCTGTCATTGGCCTGAGAGTTTCACTGCAGGATCATCAGGATCTGCGGCTTACACCGTCGGCGGGAGCGGCTGCTCCACTTTCCAGAGTACTAATCGGTAGCGGTCCTTTTGCCTGAGAGTTTCCGGGGCGGTTGCTCCTTCGGCGTCAGCGCTGGGCTGATCTCTCCCGCGATGTAGAGTCGTTTCTCCCTAGGGGTCAGTTCCGGCCTTCGCACCAGTTTGACGCGAGAGTCCGGTAGATTTCAACAGCTTCGTCGATTCGCTCGACCACGCAATATTCGTCCGTCTGATGGGCCATTTCCTTCTCGCCCGGCCCCAGGATCACGAACGGAGGATTACCATACGCGGGTCCGAGGATCGCCGCATCCGTAAAATAAGGTGCTGTGTCCTCGGCCGGTTTTTGGCCGGTGATCCTCTCGACGGTCGAAAACACCGACCGCAACCAGGCTCCCGACGGATCGCTGAACGCGCTTTGCAAGTCCAGCGTGCGCTCGAGTTCAGTCCCGGGATTCGCGCGAGCCGAAACCATCGAGCAGATGTGGTCGTGCGACTGCTCGGGAAGGGTTCGAATATCCAGACCTACCTCCGCGCGATCAGGCACGGAGTTCACATTCGCGCCGCCTTGCGCATAGCCGATATTGATCGTCGGCTTGCCGAGATGTTTGTGCGGCGGAATATTGAAGCCGAAATCGTCCAGCGCCCGGATCGTGTGCGCTGCCTTGACGACGGCATTCTCGCCGAGTTCGGGCATCGAACCGTGCGCCGTCTTGCCGTGATGCACCAGTTTCAGCCACAGCGCGCCACGATGGCCGATAAAAGGCCGATTGGAGGACGGCTCGCCGACCACCATCGCGCCGGCCTGCCCGAGCACGCCCGTCTTCGCCAGAAACGCAGCCCCTTCGCAGCCGGTCTCTTCCGACGCGGTCAGGACAAGCTTGAGACCCCGCCGCCGCGGGCGCCGTGCGACGTCGATCGCAGCAAACACCATCGCGGCGATGCCGCTTTTCATGTCGCTGCTGCCGCGGCCGAACAATCTTCCCTGGCTTGTTTCCGCTGCGAATGGATCCTGGGACCACGGCACCGCACCCAGCGGCACGGTATCGAGATGGCCCGTGAAGCAAATCGGCTTCTCGTTGTCGCTGCCGTCGAGATCGGCGATCACCGAGTCCCGATGCGAAGCAAACGAATGATAGGCAACGCGAAAACCGGCGGCTTCGAGAATTCTGCCAACGGCATGCGCGGCATGTGATTCATTCCCCGGGGGATTGATCGTATCGAAACGAACCAGATTCCGCGTCAGCTCGAAGGCAGACGATGCCATTTATCACTCCGCGAGTATGAGCGCGTCATTGGCATTCCAGCCTACCACAACCGCATCCCCGATGTTCCAGCCGCGACTCTGCACGACCTGCGCCTCGACCATCTTACTGCCCGCAAGCTCGATGTGAATACTCTCGTTGGAGCCTTTATATACGACATGGCGAACGATACCTGCGAGCTTCGCGCCATCGGCTGCCGGAGATTCCGGCTTGCACAGCACAAGCTGCTCGGGCCGGACGAAAAAGTGAATTTCCTGGCCGCTCCTTACCTCTCCGGAACGGGCAATGCGTACCGTTTCACCGCCGGCCAGTTTGCAGACCAATGCGTCCCCTTCGCTCTTATCGAGGGTCGCTTCGAACACGTTCGATTTTCCGATGAAATCCGCAACAAAACGGCTGCGCGGCCGGGCGTACACTTCGGAAGGCGTTCCCACCTGCCCGATATTTCCTTTGTTCATGACCACGACCTTGTCCGCCAGCGCCAGCGCTTCTTCCTGATCGTGGGTCACGAACATGGTCGTGATTCCCACGCGCTGCTGCAGCTGGCGCAGTTCTACCTGCATCTCCTCCCGCAGCTTCTTGTCGAGCGCGCTGAGCGGCTCGTCGAGCAACAGCACTTTCGGATCGACCGCGAGCGCGCGCGCGATCGCCACGCGCTGGCGCTGACCGCCGGAGAGCTGGCTCGGATACCGGCTCCGCAGCGCCTGCAACTGCAGCAAGTCGAGCAGCTGCGTGACCTTTTGTTCGATGTCGGCGCGGGATATGCGGCGCAGGCGAAGCCCGAAGGCGATATTTTCCTCGACGCTCCGGTGCGGGAACAGCGCGTAATCCTGGAATACGATGCCGATATTGCGCTTGTGCGGCGGGATCGCATCATAGGCCTTGCCGTCGATCTCGACGCTGCCGCTATATTCGGAAAAACCCGCAACGACCCGAAGCAGCGTCGTCTTTCCGCATCCGCTCGGCCCCAGCACGGCAATGAACTTTCCGCTCTCCATCGTCAGGGATACGGAATTGAGAACCTGCTGATCTCCGTAACTGACACTCACGTTACGGATATTGACGACAGCCATCAGAGCCTTCCGGAAAACATATGTTGCGCGATGAAGCGGTTGAATACGACGACGAACAGCACGACGGGGAGCAGGATCAGCGACGACAGCGCCGCCGCGGGCGGATCGCTCTCGGTCTGCACGTAGTTATAGAGCTCCACCGGCAGCGTCGTGCGATCCCAAACCAGAAACTGCGACGCGGTAAAATTTTCGAACGACGTCACGAAAGCGAAAATGGCGGCCGCAATCACGCCGGGACTTACGATCGGAAGCGTCACAGACAGGAATGCGCGAGCGGGCGTGGCGCCCAGTGATTGCGCGGCCTCTTCCAGTGAGCGAGACGAAGTCGCCAACGCGGAAACCACGGCCCGCGCCGTAAAGGGAAGCGTGATCACGCAATGCAGCAGCGATAGCGACAACAGCGAACTGACGACTCCGAGGCCGCTCAGTGTCACCAGGAACGCCATGCCGACGACTACCTGCGGCACGATCAATGGAGAGAGGATCAGCGTCAGGATGAGGTCCTTGCCCCAGAACTCGAAGCGCGTGAGCGCGATCCCGACAAGGAGACCAATGGTCGTGCTGACGATGGTCGAACCGACGGCCAGAATCAGCGTCAGTTGCAATGCTCCGATAAAGCCGCTGCGGTTTGCGAGATTGTAGTACCAGCGGAGTGAAATACCCTGCGGCGGGAAGATCTGCTCGACGCCAGGATTGAGCGAGACGCCGACCAGCACGATGAGCGGAATTGCGAGCAGCAGCAGCAGCACGTAACCCGCAATCTTCACGCCTATATGTTTACGACGCCACATCGTTCCGCACTCAGGTTCTTGGCGTCACGAGACGGAAGAATTTCTGCAGCAGATAGACGGTCAGGCCCGATACCAGCAGCGTCACCATGGCCGCGGCCGCCGCAAACGGGTGGTCGAAGGACTGCATCGCCTTCGCGTAAATCAGGTTCGCGATCATATCGACGTAGCCGCCGCCAAGCACGCCGGGTACGATGTAAGACGTGAGTTCAAAGAGATAAACCACGACGATACCCGCCGCGATGCCGGGCATCGTCAAGGGGACGATCACGGTCCAGAAAATCCGTGTATTGCTCGCGCCCAGCGAGGCCGCCGCCATTTCGACATTCGGAGGAATGGATTGCAGGCTGGCCACGATCGGAAAAACCATAAAGGGCAGCGAGACGAGGATCATGCCGATCGCAACACCCGTCTCGGTAAACAAGAGTGCAAGCGGCCGCTCGATGATGCCGGCGCCAAGCAGCGAGCGGTTCAGAATTCCGGTCTTTCCGATCACCAGCATCACCGCGTAAGTGCGGATCACATAGGCGGTGAAGAACTGAATCACGAGAAGCGCGCCGACGAGCACGCGCGTGCGACGCCCCGAACGATGGATGAAATAAGCGAGCGTGTAGCCGAGCACGGCAGTAATCAGCGTGCAGTAAGCCGCCAGCCATAGCGAGCGAAAGAGGTAGCCAAGGTAAAAGGTAGAACCGAAGAACTGAATATAGTTGTCGGATGTGAAGCCGTCGCCGATCTGGGCCGGACCCAAGTTCGGCGCCACGCTGATCCGCACCATGATCGACATCGTAAAGAAGAAGAAACCGATCACGATTGCCGCAGGCAGCAGAAAGAGCAGCGGCCAGCCGAGCCGCTGCCCTATCCCCACTGAGCGCGCGCCAGAAACCGGCGCGCGCTCTATGTCTGCGGCAGAAGTCAACGCCGGACCTGCACTTCGCGCATCCAGCGCTCTTCCCATTTGGAGTACTGCGCGTTCACCGCACTCCAATCCATCTGATAGACCTCCTGCACCGGGATCGACGGAATCACCGTCTTCAGCTTCTCCGGAACTTCGGCCTTGGCATTTGCGGGGATCGTGCCGGCGATGGAGGCCATCGTCGCCTGCGAGTCCGGCCGCAACATGAAGTCCACGAACTTCTTCGCCGCCGCGGTCTGCGCTGCGCTACGACCCTTGACGATCGAGACCGGGATGTCGGCCAGGAAGCGCGGCGCCGGCATCACGAAGACATATTTCGAATCCGGGCCAAGGTGCCGATACACGTTCGGCAAAATCCCCCAGGCCGCTACCGAAATCTCGCCCGTCTCGAGCAGCTTGATCGACTCGGGATCGGATTTGTAGATCGCATGGATGTTATCCTTCAGCTCGGCGATCTTCGCGAAGCCCGGATCGATGTTCTTCTCGCTACCCTTGTTGAGGAGTGCTGCCAGGACAAGGAAATTGCCGCGATCGAGCGCAAAGGATACGCCGACCTTCCCTTTCAGGCGCGGATCCCAGAGATCCTGCCAGGTCTTGATCGGGAATGGCACGAGATCCTTCCGATAGAAGATTCCGCGCGGCGAAAGCCAGATTGCCGAACTGGTCGCCGACTTCAGCGAGTCCGGCACGTCCTTCATGTTGGGAAACTCGGACTGGTTGAGCTGTTCGAGCAGACCCGCTTTGGTCGCCGCTTCGACGGTGCTGGCAATCGAGGTCCAAACGTCAACCTGCGGGTTCGCCTTCTGCGCCGTGATCTTGTTCAGACCATCGCCTGCTCCCGACTGCACGACGAACTCGACCTTGATGCCGGTTTCCTTTTCGAACTTCTCCGCAACCGGACGGAAAATATCCAGCCACGAGCCGCCCCACGTCATCAACCTGACTTCCTTGGCGACTTCCTGCGCCTTCACCGCAACGGGTGAAGTACCCAGCATTGCAACCAACGCGGCGGTTGCCGCGATCATCGTCCTCTTCATCACTCTCTCCTGTTCTCCACCACTAGCCAAAGCTGCCGGCGTTTGCCGCCGGTCGTTCTATTCCGAGCCTTCTTCGGGGGTCTCGTGCGACATGATAAATTCACCAGCACCTTCGATATGCTCGGCAACCGCGCGCGCAACCGTTTCCGCGTCGCCATGTTCGAGCGCGGCCACGATTTCACGATGCTCGCGCTCGGTGCGTTCGATAAATTTCGGATCGAACAATCGCTGGGCCGCCGCGAAATATTCCTGATAGTCGTTGACGATGCGCACGAGGCGAGGATTCTCGGCCGCACCGATCAGCAGTTCATGATACTTGCGATTTAGCGCGGCGCGGTCTTCCACCGCGCGGGCCGGCAGGGCTTCCATCGCCGAACAGATCGCCTTCAGCTCGCGGACGAGACCGGCATTGTTGCGCCTGGCGATCTTGCGAACGGCATGCGTTTCCAGCGCGATGCGGACGTCGAGCATATCCAGAAGCTCGCGCCGGAAATCGCGAACCTCGAAGCCGCCGCCTTTTACCGGGCGAACGAGATCTTTGCCTTGCAAAAGCACCAGCGCTTCGCGCACCGGCGTCCGGCTCACGCTCAACTCGCCGGCAATCTCCTCTTCGATGAGTCGCGATCCCGCCGGCAGAACACCGCGCGCGATCTTGTTGCGGAGGTGGCGTTCCACCTGCATGGAGACGCGCTCCCGGACGATGACGGTCATGCCCCACCTCCGAGAATGTCCGCGACCACTCTGGCGTAAGTCTTGGACGCCACGACCATCTCGTCGATCGCAACGCGTTCGTCGGGCATCGTGTTGTATTTTCCACCCGGCCCGTACAGGAGTCCGGTCATGCCTGCAGCGGCGAGATGCGCGGCGTCGGAGCCGAAAAATTTCGCGGGCGTCTGCGCGCCGATCTTCGGCGTCACGCCCGTTACGGCTTCATGCGCTTTGGCGACCGACACCGCGGGTTTCGACAGCGGATCCGACCAGAACGGCGGCATGAATACGCGATCCTTGGAAACAAGCTTCACTTCGGCACGGAACTCCGGATCCTGTTTCTGTACGTCCTGCAAGAAGGATTCCAGATCCTTCATGGCCGACTCGAGCGTCTGCCCTTTGCCGAACCTTCCCGCGCAGCGGATCATGCAGGTATCCGCAAGCTGTTGCGGACGCCATTCGAGAAATTCGCGCGACATCGCACCGCGAATGATGCCGATGTGAACACGATTTAATTCGCTCACTTCTTCCGAAGCGGCCCCTGAGAATTTCATTGCGCGCAGGCGCGGCAGAATCGATTCCATCTTCGCGATGGCGTCGATGCCTTCTTCGCGCTTGGAGAGATGCCGCGTGCTGCCGTAAACCCAGATTTCGAAGACGAAGCTCGCCGCATGCCGCGTCAGGAGCGTGAGTTCGGTCGGCTCGCCGACGATGAAATAATCGGCACGATGCCCGCTTTCGAGCAGCTTCAGCGTACCGATTCCGCCCTGCAGCTCGCCGACGACATAAGCGACGACAAGATCGCCGCGCGGTCTGAACCCGGTCTCGCGCAGAACTTCCACCGCATGCAGAAAGCTCGCATTGGCGGACTTCATGTTGCTGATGCCGATGCCGTAAACGAACTCGTCGTCGGCGACACCGCCCAGCGGATCCTTGGTCCAGCCTTCGCCAGCCGGGTTGGTATCCATGTGCCCGTTATACATAAAAGACGGGTCACCACCCTCGCCGCGCCATGTGCCGATTACGTTAAACCGGCCAGGTGCGACTTCCTGCTTCTCCACGCCGAGCCCCGCCTCGGTCAGGCGCTGCGCCATGAGATCGGAGATCTTATCCTCGTTGCCCCCATAACTTTTGACGCGAACAGCCTCGCTGGCGAGCGCAATCAGCCGCTCGCGTTTCACAGCCGCATCCGTGGAAGCGAGGGCTGCATGCATCAGCTTATGCCGCGGTGCTGGCCGCCGGTTTCGGCGGTAGCTGTCTTCCGTAACGCTGCTTGGAATGAAACTCGCCGCCCAGCAGCGCCTGCGAAAGCATCTGCAGCAGGCGGTCTTCGCGGAAATGCAACGTGAACGTCCGCATATCACGATAGAACATGCCGAGACGCTGATCGTTGAAGGTCGAGCGCGCGCCGCAGAGATCGAACGCCTTGGTCGCAATCCCGAGTCCCGCCTGCTTCGCCAGATGCAGGGTCCGCATCGACATCAGCTCGGCTGCTTCATAGTCGTTGGCTTCCCACAAAGCGGAGGCCCGATAGAGCAGCGCTTCCGCCGCCTGAATGCGCGCCTCCGCATCGCCAAGCTCGACCTGCGCGGTCGGTTGCGAGCGCAGGTCTTCGCGCTTCGAGAAATATTCGTTGATGAAGTCGAAAACGCCCCATGCCGAGCCGATGTGGTTGGAAGCGAAGCCAAGCGTGAAGGTGCGCGGATCGCGCTGCACCCAGTCGCCGGGATCGCCGACCACTTCATCATCGGCGACGGGACAATCTTCGAGGTGAATATTCCAGCTGACCGTCGGCCGCATGCCGAACGTGTCCCAGTTATTCTCCAGACGCACGCCTTCGCGTCCCTTCGGAACGACGGCGAACACCATCCCGTCTTCCATCTTCTGCGTGCCTTCGAGCAGCGTCCAGATGACGTAAAAATCCGCGTCGGATGCGAGCGAGGCAAAGCCCTTGAAGCCCGTCAGCGAATAGCCACCGGCCTTACGCTTCAGAACCGCATCGAACCCTTCCGCACCGCCCTTGCGCACGGATGCTTCGCTGCCACAGGAAGCAAACAGGCTGCCGCCTTCCGCGACCGCTGGCATGTAGCGCTTCAACTGCTGCTCGGTGGCGGCGCGCGCGACGATGCCCACGCCATGGCTGTGAACCTGCAATAGCTGCGCGGTCGAACTGCACTGGCGCGCGATTTCCTCGAGCACGAGATAGAACGCGAGATAGTTTTTGTCCTGCCAGAGGCCGTGGCCGCCATACTGCTTCGGCACCGTCATCTTCAGAAGACCGGCGTCCTTCAATTCCTGAAAGTTCTTCTTCGGGAAGGCGGCGTCGTGGTCATAACCGAGAGACCGGGCCGCGAATGGCTTGCTCACCTCGCGCGCGATGGCGACCAGTTTCCGTTGTTCATCGGTCAGATTGAAATCCATTTCTTCTACCTCGTGCGGCCGCGATTGACCCGGATCAGTTCTAAAGCTACTGTATACAGTATACAGAGTGCAACCCGGTAGCCTGTATGGATGACCAGAAATTTCGGGACGCCATGAGCACGTTCGCCTCTGGCGTCACTGTGATCGGCCTGCGTGACGGCGAGGGCCGCTTCCGCGGCCTCACCGTCAGCGCGTTTTCTTCGGTGTCGATGACCCCGCCGATGGTGCTCGTCTGCATCGCGCGTTCCAGCGGGTGCTGCGAGGAACTGGGCACGGGCATCTACTTCAGCGTTTCAATTCTCGCGGAAGGCCAGGCCCCGCTTGCCCGGCATTTCGCCAAGTCCAGCGGCAACAAGTTCGGCGACATCCCCTTCCGCTTCGGCCGCACCAGCGTTCCGCTGATCAACGAGGCGTGCACGCAGCTCGAATGCGTCGTCCGTCAGCGCATCGAAGCGGGCGACCATGTTGTCGTGCTCGGCGAAGTCATTGCAGCGGAAGTCTCCGACCGACCGCCGCTCGTCTATGCACAGCGAAATTTTCACAAAGTAAGCGGCAATTGCAGCCGCGCCGCATAAACAAATCCTTCAAGCAAGAAGCAGGAATCCCCGGATGACATTCTCTCTCGCCGCCCGCTGCAATCGAACCGGCATGTTCGGCGTGGCCATCACGACGGCAAGCGTCGCTGTCGGCGCGCGCTGTCCGTTCGTGCGTGGCGGCGTCGGCGCCGTCCTCACGCAGAACCGTACCGACCCTCGTCTCGGCCCGCGCGGGCTCGACCTTCTCGAAAAAGGATTGAACGCGCAGGAGACGATCGACGAACTCGTGCGTACGGGTCACGTCATCGGATGGCGGCAGCTCGCCGTGGTCGATAAAGCAGGACGAACGGCACACTTCTCCGGCCAGAGCATCGTATCGAAGCATGGCGGATACGAAGGGCCCGGCTGCGTATCGGTGGGCAATCTGCTAAAATCGAGCGAACTGCCCAAACGCATGGTGGAAGGCTACGCAAAACGGCCGGACGCGCATATTGCCGACCGCTTGTTGGATTCGCTCGTCGCCGGATTGGAAGCCGGCGGCGAAACGAGCCCCGTGCGCTCCGCAGCGCTCCTCGTTGCGAACGAATTCGACTTTGCCGAGATCAATCTGCGCGTAGACGATCACGATGACCCGGTGGGCGAACTCCAGCGGATCTGGAAAGTTTACGAACCGCAGCTGGATCATTTCGTGTTGCGGGTAAAGGATCCCAACGCAATTCCGCCCAACCCGTAAGCGCGCAAGCGGTTACGCAGGCGTCACCTCGAAAAGGCAGTGGTCGTGCTTGCCATCGCAAGCGCATTGCACTTCCCTGCCCTTCAGCTTCCACGGCTTGCCGGTATCCTTCGCCGCCCACTCCAGCGCGCCTGGAAACCAGCCCGCGAACATATAACAGGCCATTATTTCCGGCCTGCGCGGCTCCATGAACGTAAAGATTGAATTGTCGAGACGCACCGTTGCGGCTCCGGTTCCTTCGTTCACGTCAAGAATCGTGAACTGCGCCCATCCGCGCTGCGACACTCGCTTCATATAATGACGAAAAACCTCGACTCCGCGAATGCCGTGCGTTTGGGATTCTCGCTCGCACCACTGCCACGCCGAAAGATAGCCGGCATCATAAAGCTGCTTTGCGAAAACATCTCGCCCGAGTGCCGCTTCCACGGCGGCGTGATTGTTCAGAAAGAAGTGGCGTGGCATGTAAATCATCGGCATGCCGTCGGTCGTCCACACGCCCGTATGCGCATCCACTTCGATCGGTACCAGGGGCTTCATCCACGCTCTTCCTTCTTGCAACTCACTCAGTTCTCGAACAGAGACTATTATGTTTCAGCTACAAGGCAAAATGCCGACTTTCCGTAACATCGATTCAGG
>CAUJKG010000304.1 GCA_963205465.1 Pseudomonadota bacterium
GCGGTTGGGGCAAAGTGAGGGCTGTTGGTACAGGTCAAATATTGCCCTTCTTGATTACCGCGGCTGATCGGGTTCAGCTTGCTGAACTGGTCGCGCAAGGGTTGACGGAGAAAGAGAACACGATCACCGCTCATAGTTACGTGAATAAAAGTGGTGAGGTCACGTCGTTGGTGCTTATTAGTGTGGTTTAAGGCCACTTCACCACGGGCGGCAGCGAAGAAAGAATTGAGTTCACGTTGCCGCCGGTCTTCAGGCCGAACACGGTGCCGCGATCGTAAAGCAAATTGAATTCGACATAGCGGCCGCGGCGGATGAGCTGCTCCTCGCGTTCGGTCTCGTTCCAGGCTTTCGCGAAATTCGCGCGCACGATCTTCGGATAAATATCGAGAAACGCGCGGCCGACATCCTGCGTGAAGGCGAAATCGGCGTCTCTGTCGCCGCTGTCGAGCCAGTCGTAAAAGATGCCGCCGATGCCGCGCGGCTCGTTCCTGTGCTTCAGGAAGAAATACTCGTCGCACCAGGTTTTGAATTTCTCATAGGGCGCGACTGCCGGATGCTTATCGCAGGCCGATTTCATTGCGGCGTGAAACGCGATCGTGTCGGGGTCCTGCTGGTTGCGGCGCGCGTTCAGAACCGGCGTCAGGTCGGCGCCGCCGCCGAACCACGCCTTGCCGGTCACGACATGACGCGTGTTCATGTGCACCGCGGGCACATGCGGATTACGCGGGTGCACGATCAGCGAAATGCCCGACGCCCAGAAGCGCGGGTCTTCCTCCGCGCCCTTGATCTCTTTCCTGAATTCCGGCGCGAATTCGCCATGGACCGTCGAGATGTGCACGCCGGCTTTCTCGAACAGCCGTCCCGCTAGCATCGACATCTCGCCGCCGCCGGGATTGCCGGAATGATCGGTCCGCTCCCAGGGCGAGCGCACGAAGGTGCCGGGGTCGCCTTCATAGAGAGAGGCGGGTGCATCCGCTTCGAGCGTTTCGAAGGCGGCGCAGATCTGGTCGCGCAATTGCCGAAACCACGCTCGGGCAGGGTCTTTGAAGGCGTCACTCATGGTTCAGCTTTCCGGTCTGGCGCAGGGCTTCGCCCAAAACCATCGCCAGCGCCACGGCAATGTTGAGCGAGCGCTGGCCGCGCTGCATCGGGATGCGGAGGGCGGCGTCGGCCGCCGTATGAACGTGGTCCGGGACGCCTGCTGACTCGCGGCCGCACAGGAGGATGTCGCCTTCCCGGAATGCGAAAGCAGGGTAGGCATCTCTCGCCTTGGTGGTGAGGAGGACGAGGCGGCGGTTCTGCGCCTTCCGCCATGTCTCGAAGGTGGCGAAGGAAACGTGCCGTTCGATCCGGACCGCGTCGAGGTAATCAAGGCCGGCGCGGCGGAAGGCCCGGTCGCTCACCGGAAAGCCCGCCGGCTCGATGATATGCACCGGCACGCCCAGGCAGGCGCCCATCCGCATGATGGTCCCGGCGTTCTGCGGAATATCCGGTTCGTAAAGAGCGATTTCCATTGGCCGTTCAATGGCCTGTCGAACGGCCGGTAACAAGCGGAAACCGTTGCATAACGACTCCGTGCCGCATGGCCATATACTGGACAACATTGGGCGGCGGTGACATTAGAAGCGTTCAACAGGGGCGCCGCAATCGGCAGATTCTGCCGGTTTTTGCAGGGTTTGCGCCGCGGGATGGGACGAGGGCCGAAACCGGCCCCAGTCCGTTTCGCGGCGTCTTGCTAAGGATGCGGGTCACGCTCCGTCGAGTTGATGGAAAGGACCGGAACTTGGCGACATCGAAGACCATGAACGGCGAACAGCCGACCCGGCGCGACTTTCTTTACATTGCGACGGGTGCAGTCGGCGCGGTTGGCGCTGCCGCTGCGGCTTGGCCGCTCATCCACCAGATGAATCCCGACGCCTCGGTGCAGGCGCTCGCCTCCACGGAAGTCGATCTGACCCCGGTCAAGGAAGGCCAGATCATTACCGTGAAGTGGCGCGGCAAGCCGGTTTTCATCTCGCACCGGACCAAGAAGGAAATCGAAGAGGCGGTGAAGACGCCGCTTCGCGATCTGCCCGATCCGCAGACCGACGAATCCCGCGTGAAGAAGGGCAAAGAGCAGTGGCTCGTGGTCATCGGCGTTTGCACCCATCTGGGCTGCGTGCCGCTCGGCCATCAGGGCGACTATCACGGATGGTTCTGCCCCTGCCACGGTTCGCACTACGATACGTCCGGCCGTATCCGCAAAGGCCCGGCGCCGTTGAACCTCGAAGTGCCTCCCTACGAATTTGCTTCCGACACGATGGTGCGGATCGGCTGATCCGCACTTCGTTTATTCAGAACGGAAATTAGAAGAATGAGCGGTCCGTCGAACTTCCAGCCGAAAAGCCCGATCCTGCAATGGACCGAGCGCCGCCTGCCCGTCCTCGGGTTGATGCATTCGTCCTTCGTGGCTTATCCGACGCCGCGCAACCTGAACTACTGGTGGACCTTCGGCGGCATTCTCTCCTTCTGCCTCGCCGTGCAGATCATCACCGGCATCGTGCTGGCCATGCATTACACGCCGACGGTCGCGGGCGCCTTCAAGTCGGTCGAGCACATCATGCGCGATGTGAACTACGGCTGGCTGCTCCGCTATGTGCACGCCAACGGCGCGTCGATGTTCTTCATCGCCGTCTATATCCACATTTTCCGTGGTCTCTATTACGGCTCATACAAGGAGCCGCGCGAGATTCTCTGGATCCTCGGCGTCATCATTTTCCTGCTCATGATGGCCACCGCCTTCATGGGTTACGTGCTGCCGTGGGGCCAGATGAGCTTCTGGGGCGCCACCGTCATCACCAACCTGTTCTCGGCCATTCCGGGTGTCGGGCAGAAGATCGTCGAATTGCTGTGGGGCGGGTATTCGGTCGACCAGCCGACGCTGCAGCGCTTCTTCTCGCTGCACTATCTCCTGCCGTTCATGATCGCAGGCGTCGTGGTGCTGCACGTCTGGGCGCTGCATGAAGTCGGTCAGAACAACCCGGCCGGCATCGACGTGAAGTCCGACAAGGACACCGTGCCGTTCACGCCCTATGCGACCGCGAAGGACAACTTCGCGATGGTCTGCTTCATGATCTTCTTCGCGTGGTTCGTGTTCTACATCCCGAACTATCTCGGTCACGCCGACAACTACATCCCGGCGAACCCGCTGCAGACGCCGACGCACATCGTGCCGGAATGGTACTTCCTGCCGTTCTACGCGATCCTGCGCGCGATCCCGTCGAAGCTCGGCGGCGTGCTCGCGATGTTCGGCTCGATCGCTCTCCTGGCCTTCCTGCCGTGGCTCGACCGTTCCAAGATCCGCTCGGCGCGCTACCGCCCGCTGTTCCGCCAGTTCTTCTGGATCTTCGTGATCACCTGCGTCGGTCTCGGCTGGCTTGGCGCGAAGCCCGCTGAAGGCGGCTACGTGATCGCCTCGCGGATCCTTACCGCCTGGTATTTCCTCCACTTCCTCGTCGTGCTGCCGCTGCTCTCTTATTACGAGAGGCCGAAGCCCTTGCCCGCGTCGATCGCGGAATCGGTGCTCGGCAATCAGCCGATGGCACCGGCGAACGTCAAAGGCTCGAGCTAAGGGGCGAATGATGAAAAAGAATACCCTTCTCGCGCTCGGCATTGCTTCGGCGCTTTCTTTGGCCACGGCTTCCGCGGTTCGTGCCGCGGATGCGCACGCGCCGCAGCCGCCGCGGCAGAGCTGGAGCTTCTCCGGTCCGCTCGGCAAGTTCGACAAGGCGCAGCTGCAGCGCGGCCTCAAAGTCTATCGCGAAGTCTGCCAGGCCTGCCACTCGATGAACCTCGTCGCCTTCCGCACGCTCGGGCAGCCGGGCGCGCTCGGCTTCACCGAAGGCCAGATCAAGACGATCGCCGGCGAGTACCAGATCACCGACGGGCCGAATGATTCCGGCGAGATGTTCCAGCGCCCGGGCCGCCCGTCCGACTATTTCCCGCCGATCTATCCGAACGAGCAGGCTGCGCGTGCGACCCATAACGGTGCGCTGCCGGTCGATCTTTCGGTGATCGCCAAGGCGCGTACCTATGAAGTCGGTTTTCCGGGCTTCCTGATCGACATCGTCCGCCAGTATCAGGAGAACGGCGTCGATTACATCCACGCGCTGCTCACCGGCTACAGCGAGCCGCCGGCCGGCGAGACGCTTGGACCCGGTCAGCACTGGAATAAGTTTTTCCCCGGCCACAAGATCGCGATGACGCCGCCGCTCGACAAGGATCGCGTCGAATATACCGACGGCACGCCGCAGACGGTCGATCAGTATGCGCGCGACGTGACCGCGTTCCTGATGTGGGCGGCCGAGCCGCATCTGGAATCGCGCAAGCGCATCGGCTTCCAGGTTATGATCTTCCTGATCGTGTTCGCGGGACTCGCCTATTTCACCAAGAAGAAGGTCTGGGCCAACGCGCATTGAGCGCACGGTGTGATCCGAATAAAAAAGGCCCCGCGGTTTGCGGGGCCTTTTCGTTTCGCGCTGCTTGCTTGCGCGGTTTACTTGCCCTTGCCGTAGGACTGTTTGTAGGAGGACGAGCCCTTTTTGGACGTCTCCGCCTTCGGTTTCTTCTTTTCCTTGGAAGGTTTGTCTTGGCCCTTGGCCATGGCGATCTCTCCTGATGCGCTTGTTGCGGGTTTGACGAATCCGTCACCGCAGCGAAATTAGGCTATGCTCGTTTGCCGTTTGTCGGCAATACGCACGCGCCAGCTTTCAGAGGTCTTGCATGAGCCATTCCGACGCGATCGATCTTCGCGCCGCCATTCGCACGATTCCGGACTATCCGAAGCCGGGTATCCTGTTTCGCGATATCACGACGCTCCTCGGGAATGCGCGGGCGTTTCGCCGGGCTGTGGACGAACTCGTCAATCCCTGGGCCGGTTCCAAGATCGACAAGGTCGCGGGCATCGAGGCGCGGGGGTTCATCATCGGGGGCGCGGTCGCGCACCAGGTTTCGGCCGGCTTCGTGCCGATCCGCAAGAAGGGCAAGCTGCCTTACGAGACGGTGCGGATCGCCTATTCGCTGGAATATGGCATCGACGAAATGGAGATGCACAAGGACGCGGTCGCTCAGGGTGAGCGTGTGATCCTGGTGGACGACCTCATCGCGACCGGCGGTACGGCGGAAGGGGCGGTGAAGTTACTGCGCAACATGGGCGCGGAGGTGCTCGCCGCCTGCTTCGTCATCGATCTGCCGGAACTCGGCGGGGCCGCGAAGCTGCGCGCGCTTGGCGTTCCGGTGCGGACGCTGGTGAGTTTTGAGGGGCACTAGATTCAATTGTCACTCCGGGACGCCCCGAAGAGGTGAACCCGGAATCCAGTAATGCCAGTGAAAACTTTTCGTATTTTGCCCGTGGATCGCGCTTACGCGCGTCCGGGATGACACGCTTCGCGTGTCACTTCGGCTTGCGCGGAATGAACGCGGTGCTCTCGTATTCGAATACCCGCTCGCCGTTCTGATTCACGCCCTTGATTTTTGCGAACATGATGCCCCATTCGGGGCGCGACGCGGATTCGCGAAGCTGAAGGATTTCGCTCGAATAGGTGACGGTATCGCCGGCATAGACCGGCTTCAGCCATTTCAGGTTGTTGAAGCCCGGGGAGGGGCCGAAGGGCACGGGTTTCTCGCCGCGCGCGATAGCCGCATCAAAGTCGCGCTTGTTTGCTTCGACGATCATGCGCATGCCCGCTGCGCCCGTGTGCCAGCCGGACGCACAGAGCTCGCCGAAGAGAGATTTCTTCGCCGCTTCCTCGTAGAGGTGAAAGGGTTGCGGGTCGAATCTCCGGGCGAAGCGCTTGATGTTCTCGGCGGTGAATCCGTAGGAGCCCAGTTCGCGGGTATCGCCGGCTTTCAGATCCTCGAAATATTTCATGATGCGGCACCCGGATTGCGCTTGCCGAAAAATCCGGAATAGGAGGACGTGAGCACAACTTCGCCCTTGGCATTGGTCATTTCGAGACGATAGCTCACGACCCCCACCTGCGGCCGGCTTTTGGACTCGCGCTTCCCGAGGCAGGTGAGCGTGATCGTCAGTTCGTCGTCCGGCCGCATCGGGCGTACCCAGCGCATTTCTTCGACGCCCGGCGCGCCGAGCGAACTCGACTCATGCAGGAGGCCGTCATAGATCATGCGCATCATGATCGCGCAGGTGTGCCAGCCGGATCCCGAGAGGCTCTTCAGCATGGACTTCTCTGCAGCCTTGTCGTCGAGATGCATCGGCTGCGGATCGAATTCGGTTGCGAATTCGATGATCTCCTCGCGCGTGACGCGGCGCGGGCCGAAGGTGCGGACGCTGCCGACCTCGAAATCCTCGTAGCAGATGCGGGCGGCGCTGGCGTCCATATCCGAAACTTACCGACCTAGTTGGCGAAGCGGAAGTGCATGACGTCGCCGTCCTGCACCACGTATTCCTTGCCTTCAAGCCGTAGCTTGCCGGCATCGCGCGCGCCAGCCTCGCCCTTGGATGCGATGTAGTCGGCAAAAGCGATGGTTTCGGCGCGGATGAAGCCTTTTTCGAAGTCGGTGTGGATCACGCCGGCCGCTTGCGGCGCCTTGAAGCCTTTCAAAATGGTCCAGGCACGCGCTTCCTTGGGGCCCACGGTGAAGTAGGTAATCAAGCCCAAGAGCTCGTAGCCCTTGCGGATCAGGCGATCGAGGCCGGGTTCTTCGAGTCCTGCGGCTTCGAGAAACTCCTTGCGTTCGGCAAGCGGCAGCATCGCAATTTCGGATTCGATCTTTGCAGAGATCGCGACGGCGACCGCGTTTTCCGCCTTCGCTTTGGCTTCGACCTTCTGCGAAAGCGAGTTGCCGGTGGCGGCGGAGCCTTCCTCGACGTTGCAGACATAGAGCACGGGTTTCGCGGTGATCAGTTGCAGAGCCTGAAAGGCCGCTTCCTCCTCGTTCTTGCGCTCGATCACGCGCGCAGGTTTCCCGTTCGACAGCGCCTCGATCGCGCGCTTGACGAGATCGAGTTGCGCAATCGCTTCCTTGTCCTGTCCGCGGGCCTTCTTGGTCAGGTTGTCGACGCGCTTTTCGAGGCTGTCGAGATCGGCGAGCATCAGTTCGGTTTCGACCGTCTCGGCGTCGCGCAAGGGATCGATGCCGCCCTCGACATGGGTGATGTCGTCGTCCTCGAAACAGCGCAATACGTGCACGATCGCATCCACTTCACGGATGTGGCCGAGAAACTGGTTGCCGAGCCCTTCGCCTTTGGAAGCGCCGCGCACGAGGCCGGCGATGTCGACGAAGTTGATCTTGGTGGGCACGATCTCGGCCGAGCCGCCGATCTTTGCCAGTTCCTCGATGCGCGGATCGGGCACCGCGACTTCGCCGACGTTCGGCTCGATGGTGCAGAACGGATAATTCGCGGCCTGCGCGGAGGCAGTCTGCGTCAGTGCATTGAAGAGGGTCGATTTGCCGACGTTCGGCAGACCGACGATTCCACATTTGAATCCCATGATCGAACTTCTTGGTCCTAGCTGGATTTGAGAACGCCGCTCTTTTCGAGCGCGAGGTGTACGCGATTCTGAAAATCTTCGAGCTTGCGCTTCACGAGGTATTCCGCCGCATCGGAAATCGCTTCGCACATGGTTTCGACCCAGGGCTGCTCGGCTTTGGCGAAATCGGAGAGCACCCAGCGCGCGACCAGATTGCGATCGCCGGGATGGCCGACGCCAATCCGCACGCGCATATAATCGTTGCCGCAATGCTGGGTGATCGAGCGCAAGCCGTTCTGGCCCGCATTGCCGCCGCCGAGTTTGGCGCGCATTTTTGCGGGCGGCAGGTCGATCTCGTCATGGAAGACGACCATGTCGCCGAGCGCGATCTTGTAGAACTTCTGTGCGGCGGCGACCGCGAGCCCGGACTCGTTCATGTAGGTCTCGGGCTTGAGCAACAGAACTTTTTCGCCTGCGATCTCGCCCTCGGCGGTCTGGCCAGAGAAGCGTTTGCGCCACGGAGAAAAACGATGACGGTAGTGGATCGCGTCGGCGGCGAGAAAGCCGACATTGTGCCGGTTGCGGCGGTATTGCTCGCCCGGATTGCCCAGTCCCGCGAATAAAAACATCGAACGGTCTCCGCGGGACCGGCAGGCGGGCGCGCGATCCGCGCCCGGCCCTGGTCGGCGTTACTTCTTGTCGCCTTCCTTGGCGTCGGCAGCCGGGGCGGCGGCAGCAGCAGCCGGGGCAGCGGTAGCGGCTGCGGCGTCGGTTTTCGCCTTCTGCGCGGCTGCGGCGACTTCTTCGAGGTAGCCCGAGGACGGCACGATGGTGGCGATCGTGAAATCGCGGTCGCGGATGACCGGCTTCACGCCTTCCGGGAGCTTGATCGCGGAAATGTGGAGCGAATCATTAATTTCGAGATCGGAGAGATCGGCCGTGATCGACGCCGGAATGTTCTCAGCCGGTGCGAAGAAATCGACCGTGTGACGCACGACGTTCAGCGTGCCGCCGCGCTTGATGCCGGGCGAGATTTCCTGATTGACGAAGTGCACCGGCACCGCAACCTTGATCACCGAGCCCTTGCCCAGGCGCTGGAAGTCCACATGAATCGGCTCGTCCTTGAGCGGATCGAGCTGGAAGTCGCGCGGAATGACGCGGGTCTTCTTGCCGTCGAGATCGATGTCCAACACCGTGGTCAGGAAGCGGCCGGCCAGGATGCGGCGGCCCACCTCGATGGCATCGACCGAGATCGAAGCAGACGGCTGGTTCTCGCCGTAAACGGTCGCGGGTACGCGGCCGGCGCGGCGTTCGGCACGTGCGGCGCCTTTGCCCGCTTTGGCCCGTGCGGTGGCCTTCAATTCCTTCGTAGCAGCCATGGCTTCTAATCCTCGTCAAGTCCTTGATCGGACGGCAAAAAATAACCCGTCCGGTGGCGCACCGGCGTCACGCGACAGCGCAAGCCTGTTGGGTTCGAGCGGGCTTATACCGGCAAGAACTGACTGGCGCAACGAGGCTTTCGCGCTTCCTGGGTGCCTAGAATTTGCGGTTCAGGCCGGCTTTGAGGGCGTTCGAGCCGGTGGCATCGGGGTCGGTGTGCTGGAAGGGCATGATCCGCTCCGCGGCGATGAAGCCTTCGGTATTCCCGAACATCTGCCGGTATTCGAGCCGGGTCTTGGCGTCGCCGATCGGGTTCACCTCGAAGCCGGTGCCAACCTTTCCGCCGAGCAGCGAGGCCGGCAGGTTGTAGTAGGTCCCGCCCAGGAAGTTGTTGTTCAGGCTGATCGTTCCGTCGGCATTGGCGACGACACTACGCTGCGTGCCGCCGTAGAACTGCCAGGCGTTGTAATCGTATTCGACGCGGCCCTTGAACTCGCCGCTGCCGCTCGAGGAAGCAATCGCGCCAGCATAATGCGCGCTCGGAATGACCGTCGTCGCTGTCGAGGTGGAGACGTTGGCGCCGAAGTTGGCTTTCCAGTTGCCGTTGTTCCACTCGTAGGAGGTCGGCAAGGTGCGCCGTTCGCGCTGAACGTCGGCGTAAGCGGAATTCAGCCGGTTCCGGCGCGCAATCGCGTCGAGCGAAAGACCATCGGCTTCCGGAATTCCTTCGAGCCAGAGTTCGGCAGACGAATAGGAGTTCCAGTCTTCCGGCGCGACGGCCGGGACGTTGGCCTTTGCGGCGTGCGCTGCTGCGGGCGCCGATTGGTGTGTCTGCGCGGCGCGCTGCCTCCGCTCGTCCTTCAGCGCATCTTCGATCAGGCCGCGCAACTGCGCGTCGCCGAGCGGCTTTGCCGCATCCGGGATCGGCGCAGGCGGAGTGAGCGCGCTCGATTCCATCGGTCCCGCGAGTGCGGCGCCGGTGAAGAACGCAAAAAAAGTAATAGCCGCGAATTCGCGTGTCATAGGGCTCTCCCTATGCGACGTGTGCCGCAGTTTCAGAGTGGTGATGCTGCTACGCTTCAATCATGGAAGCGATATGGCGGCAACGCACGATTTCGTTAACTGGTTGCCGGAAAATTAAGCCGCGCAGCCGGGCCGAAAAACGCTCAATCGAACAGGCTTGAAACGCTCTCTTCGTGGGCAGTCCGCCCGATCGCTTCGCCCATCAGGGTTGCAATCGAAAGCACGCGGATGTTGCGGGCGACACGCACCGCCTCGGTCGGCTGGATCGTGTCGGTAATCACGAGTTCCTTGAGCTTCGACGCCGTGACGCGCGCGACGGCGCCGCCGGAAAGCACCCCGTGGGTGATGTAGGCGGAGACGGAGGTTGCGCCTTTTTCGAGCAGGGCTTCGGCGGCATTCACCAGCGTGCCGCCGGAATCGACGATGTCGTCGATCAGGATGCAATCGCGGCCTTCGACGTCGCCGATCACGTTCATGACTTCGGATTCGTTCGGGCGCTCGCGGCGCTTGTCGATGATCGCGAGCGGCGCATCGATCCGCTTGGCAAGACCGCGCGCACGCACGACGCCGCCGACGTCAGGCGAAACTACCGTTACCTTGCCGAGTTCGTAGCGCTCCTTCACGTCGCGCACCATGACGGGCGAGGCGTAGAGGTTGTCGACCGGAATATCGAAGAAGCCCTGAATTTGTCCGGCGTGCAGATCGACGGTCATGACGCGGTCCGCGCCGGCATGCGTGATCAGGTTCGCGACGAGCTTCGCGGAAATCGGCGTGCGGGGGCCGGGTTTGCGGTCCTGCCGCGCGTAACCGAAATAGGGAATCACCGCGGTGATGCGGCGCGCGGAAGAGCGGCGCAGCGCATCGGTCAGGATCAGCAATTCCATCAGGTGATCGTTCGCCGGAAACGAGGTCGACTGCACGATGAAGACGTCCTGACCGCGCACGTTCTCTTCGATCTCGACGAAGATTTCCATGTCGGCGAAGCGCCGCACGGTGGCCTTGGTCATCGGGGTTGCGAGATAGGAGGCGATGGTTTCGGCAAGCGCGCGGTTCGAATTGCCGGCGACGAGTTTGACGTTTCCGTTATTCTTGCTCTGCCGACCCGACATTCACGCCACCCGCTTCGCGCCTTGAAGGGGCGCTTGATCCCGATCTTGTGAAAAGTCACTAGCCCCCGGGGGCAACCCTGTAAATACGGGGGCATTGCCCGTCCCCCGTGAAGAACACTCAGTCCGTCAGCGCGATGGCCGCGATCTGGCGGCCGTAGTCTGGTTCGCCGCGGTGGGTGGTGCGGCGAAAAGAAAAGAAGCGCTTTTCGTCCGTGTAGGTGTCCAGTCCCACGTCATCGATCGCGCCGATCTCCGCCCGTTCGAGCCGCAGGCGGATCAGGCCCGCGAGATCGAACATGGCATGACCGGGCCGCGTGGAGGGCGCGAAGAAGCGCGCATAGGTGGTATCCGCTTCCTGAAAGCGTGCGACAAATTCCGGACCGACCTCGTAGCTCTGCTGGCGGATCAGCGGGCCGATCGCGGCGATGATATTTTTACGCGAGGCGCCGAGTTCTTCCATCTTCGCAATGGTCGCTTCGGCAATGCCGCCGAGTGCGCCTTTCCAGCCCGCATGCGCGGCTGCGACGATCCGCGCATCTGCATCGGCAAAGAGCAGCGGTCCGCAATCCGCGGCGGAAGCGCCGACGCCTAGTCCCTTGGCGCGGGTGACGATGCCGTCGGCGCGCGCGGCGTCCTCGCGGCTCCACGCATGGGTAGCGACGACGACGTCCGCGGAATGGATCTGATAGCAGGTGATGAGATGCGCTGCGCCGAGGGCTTCAGCCATGCGGCGGCGGTTCTCCTGGACATGCGTGAAGTCGTCGTGCGAGCCCACGCCGCCATTCAGCGAAGCATAGATGCCTTGGGAAACGCCGCCTTCGCGCGTGAAGAAGGCGTGATGGATGCCGGGCAGCTTCGCCAGTACGGAAGATTCGACTTTCATGTCCGCGATCCTCCACCGCTGACCTTCGCGCCGTCAAATCCGGGGAGTGCCGCGAGATCGCGATGCGCGAAGGCGAGCGCCTTGAAGAGTTCGCCCATGTTCGGCGCAGGTCCAATCAGTCGGGTCAGGTCCGCGCCGATTTCGTCTTTCATCTCAGGCTTTGCATTGCGTTGCAGGATTTCGCTTCGCGCTTCAATCCCGAGTTCGCGGAGGAAGTTTCGCTGCGAGACCGGGCCGAAGGCGCGCACCGCATCCGAGGAAAGTTTGGCAAGCGCCTCGAAGTCCACTTGTGCGGTCAGATCCACTTCGCCGGGACTTTCCAGCGGCTCGGCAGACCCAGCTCCTCCGACGGCTAGCCGCGTATCGCCGAAGCCGGACTCGGAATGGCCATAATCGACCACCAGCGCCGCGCCGCCCTGCGCGCC
>CAUJKG010000305.1 GCA_963205465.1 Pseudomonadota bacterium
CCGGGATCGCTTGCGACCGGAGCGCTGGTCGTTGAAAATTTGCTGCCCGGCGAATTCGACGAGAGTGCGCTGTTTCATCTCCTCAATCTCGCCCGCGAGGAGGCGGCCTGGCTTTTGTTCACCTCGAGCCACGCGCTCGAAAGCGGCATGGCCAAACTTCCGGACCTTGCGTCCCGTTTGCGAACCATTCCTTCGGCGAAGCTCGACGCGCCGGATGATGCATTGATCGCCGCGGTGCTGGTGAAACTCTTTGCCGACCGGCAGGTCGCGGTCGATCAGGACTTGATCGCTTATCTCTTGCCGCGGATGGAGCGTTCGCTCGGCAGCGCGCGCGATCTGGTGGCGAAAATCGATACGGCGGCATTGGCCGCGGGCCGGCCCGCGACGCGCGCTTTCGTGGCGTCCTTGCTTCGCGAATAGCGGCTATCTATTTGTAATTGTTTCATAATTTATAGTCATCATATCTTCGCGAATTGATCTTAAGATGATGTTCGGCGCAAAAAGGGGCGCTTGAAACCGCATCATGAACCTGGAAATCAAACCGCAGACCGACCTCCCGTTGCCGGAGGCGAGCACGCCTGCCTTGTCCGCAGAGGCGGCAGAATTGCGCGCGAAACCCGAGCGCTTCATCAATCGCGAGCTGTCCTGGCTTTCCTTCAATCGCCGCGTGCTGGAGGAAGCCGAGAACGAGAAGCATCCGCTCCTGGAGCGGCTGCGCTTTCTGTCGATTTCAGCCGCGAACCTCGACGAATTTTTCATGGTGCGCGTCGCCGGCCTTAAAGGGCAGGTGCGCGAAGGCGTAACCACGCCGAGCCCGGATGGTTTGACTCCCGCCGAGCAGCTGATCGAGATCATCTCGGAGACCGCGCTGCTTGCGTCCGAACAGCAGGAGCAGCTTCGCATTCTGCGCAAGCTTCTGGCCGAGAACGGCATCGTCCTCGTCGATGCAGCCGATCTCTCGAAGGCCGACCTAGAGGCGATCGAGAGCACCTTCCTGCATGAAATCTTTCCGGTGCTCACACCGCTCTCCATCGATCCGTCGCATCCGTTTCCGTTTATTCCGAACCTCGGTTTCTCGCTCGCCTTGCAGCTTTCGCGCATCAGCGATCAGCGTGGCATGAATGCGTTGATCCGCGTGCCGGCGCAGATCGAGCGTTTCGTTCGTCTGCCCGAAGGCGAAAACAAGGAAGCGCGTTTCATTGCGCTTGAAGCGGTCATCGGACTTTTCACCGCGAAACTGTTCCCCGGCTATGTGGTCAAGGGGCAGGGCGCGTTCCGCGTCATCCGCGACAGCGACCTGGAAGTCGAGGAAGAAGCCGAAGATCTCGTGCGCGTGTTCGAGACGGCGCTGAAGCGCCGCCGCCGCGGTTCGGTCATTCGTTTCGAGGTCGAGGCATCGACGCCGCCGGAACTGCGCGGCTTCGTCGCGACAGCGCTGCGTGTGCTCGAATACGAGACCTTCGTGACCGACGGCATGCTGGCGCTGAACGAACTTTCGCAGCTCGTTTCGATCGAGCGGCGCGATCTGAAGTTCAAGCCGTACAATCCGCGCTTCCCCGAGCGTATCCGCGATCAGGGCGGCGATTGTTTCGCCGCGATCCGCCAAAAGGATCTGATCGTCCACCATCCTTACGAGTCGTTCGACGTCGTCGTGCAATTCCTGATGCAGGCGGCGCGCGACCCGAACGTCATTGCGATCAAGCAGACGCTCTATCGCACCTCGTCCGACAGCCCGATCGTGAAAGCGCTCGCGGAAGCGGCCGAGGCCGGCAAGTCCGTGACTGCACTGGTCGAGTTGAAGGCGCGCTTCGACGAAGAAGCGAACATCCGATGGGCGCGCGACCTCGAACGCGCGGGCGTGCAGGTGGTGTTCGGCTTTATCGAGTTGAAGACGCATGCCAAGATATCGATGGTCGTGCGCCGCGAAGGCAAGTCGGTCGCGACCTACTGCCATCTCGGCACCGGCAATTATCATCCGGTGACCGCGAAAGTTTACACCGATCTTTCCTTCTTCACGTCCGATGAAGTGCTCGCGCGCGATGTCGCCCGCGTGTTCAATTTCATCACCGGCTATGCGGAGCCGCAGGGCCTCGAAGTCATGGCGGTATCGCCGGTGAGCCTGAAGCAGCGCATTCTCGATCACATCCAGCAGGAGATCGTGCATGCGCGCGCGGGCAAACCCGCGGCGATCTGGGCGAAAATGAACTCGCTGGTCGATCCGGTGGTGATCGACGCGCTCTATGATGCAAGCCGCGCCGGCGTTGAAATCGATCTCGTCGTGCGCGGCATCTGCTGCCTGCGCCCTGGTGTCGCGGGACTTTCGGAGAATATCCGCGTCAAATCCATCGTCGGCCGCTTCCTCGAGCACAGCCGCATCTTCTGCTTCGGCATGGGCCACGGTCTGCCGCACCGAAAGGCCGCGGTTTATATTGCCTCCGCTGACCTGATGCCGCGGAATCTCGACCGGCGCGTGGAAACCCTGGTTCCGATTCTCAACCCCACCGTGCACCAGCAGGTGCTCGACCAGATCATGGTCGCGAACCTCAAGGATAACGAGCAAAGCTGGCGGGTCTTGCCCGATGGTAGCTCGGAACGCATAAAGCTGGCCGAGGGCGAGGAATCGTTCAACGCCCACCAGTATTTCATGACGAATCCGAGCCTTTCGGGACGTGGCAAATCTCTCAAAGACTCTTCTCCGCGTAGTCTCGTCCGTAAGACGGAGCGCTCCAGGCAATCCGCTTGATGCGCGCGGCCGCTTGCCTGCTGCGGGCAAGCCGGTCGCCGTGTTCGATATCGGTTCGAACTCCGTTCGCCTTGTCGTGTACGAGCGGCTGAGCCGCAACCTCACGCCGTTTTTCAACGAGAAGGCGCTGTGCGGTCTTGGCCGCGAGGTCGCGACCAAAGGGCGGCTCGCGCCGGATGCCGTCGAGAAGGCGCTCTCGACGCTCTCGCGCTTCCGCGCGCTGTGCGATGTCATGCAGGTCGGCGAGGCCATCGCGATTGCGACCGCCGCCGTGCGCGATGCAGAGGACGGCCCCGAATTCATCGAACGCGCCAAGAAAATCTGCCGCTGCGATATTGAACTTCTGTCCGGCAACCGCGAAGCGCGGCTTGCCGCTTACGGCGTGCTCTCGGGCTCGCTCGATATCGACGGCGTGATCGGCGATCTCGGTGGCGGCTCGCTCGAACTTGTCGATGTGAAAGGCGAGGAGATCGGCGAGGGGATCACCATGCCGCTCGGGAGCCTTTCGCTTGCCGACGCTTCCTCCCGCTCGATCAAGCAGGCGGAAAAAATCGTGCGAGAGAAGCTCGAAAACGAGCCGCTCCTGAAAGGCTTGAAGGGCCGCACGTTCTACGCCGTCGGCGGCACCTGGCGCGCGATCGCGCGTCTGCACATGATGCAGAAAGGCTATCCGCTGCACGTGATGCACGGCTATTCAATTCCGGCCAAGGAGGCGATGGAATTTTCGAGCCTGATTCATCGCGTCGATCCCGATACGCTGTCGCGGATCGAAGTCGTCGCCGAAGCGAGGCGCCCGTTGCTTGCTTACGGTTCGCTGGTGCTCGAGCAGATCGTGAAGGCAGGCAAGCCTTCGTCGATCTTGGTCTCCGCGCTTGGCGTGCGCGAAGGTCTGCTGTACGAAAAGCTTTCCGATGAAGAGCGGGTCCAGGATCCGCTGATCGAAGCGGCGCGCGAGTTCAATCTTCTGCGTTCGCGCTCGCCGGAACATGGCGAAGAACTCATCGAGTGGACCGACAAGTTCATGGAATCGACCGGCATCGACGAAACGCCGGATGAACTGCGGCTGCGCCATGCTGCTTGTCTGCTCGCCGATGTCGGCTGGCGCGCGCATCCGGATTATCGCGGCGAGCAGAGCCTGAACATCATTTCGAACGCTGCGTTTTCCGGCATCGATCATCCGGGGCGCGCCTATCTCGCGCTTGCGGTATTTTATCGTTATGCCGGCCTGAACGACGAAGAGCTTTCTCCGCGCATTCGCGAAATCGCCACGACCCGGCTGCTCGACCGCGCGCGCATCCTCGGTGCGGTGCTGCGGGTCGCTTATATCTTGAGCGCGTCCATGCCGGGCGTGCTGCCGCGCTCGCCGCTGGTCGTGGAGCACGGCGTTCTGAAGCTGAAACTTTCCGGAGAACTCGCCGCACTCGCCGGCGGCAGGCTCAACAATCGCGTGCGCCAGCTCGGCAAGCTGATCGGGCGGCAGTATCAGATCGAGATTACGTAACCTTCGTCATTTCCGCGGGGACGACGACTGAGGAGAGCTAGCTCTCCTTCGCCACCACGCGGCCGCCTTCAATCGCAAGCGAGACTTCGCCGCGCTTGAGTTTCAGCGCGCGCTCGCCGAACAGCTCGCGCCGCCAGCCGCGCAGCGTTTCGATATCCGCATTGTCGTCGAGCGCGATCGCTTCGAGATCTTCCGCGCTTGCGATCACGCGCGCGGCAACACCGTTCTCTTCCGCCGTCATGCGCAAAAGCACGCGCAGCAGTTCGACCGTGGCCGAAGCGCCGTTGGATAAAGCCTTATAGCGCTCAAATTTCGGCAGGCTCGCCGGATCGCGCGCAAGGCCGGCCGCGACCGCGGCGAGAATGCCTTCGCCCGAGCGTGAGCGTTCGAAGCCTTTGGGGATCGAGCGAAGCTGCCCCAGCGCCTCGGCGGTCTTCGGCTGCTGGATTGCGATTTCGCCGATCACGTCGTCCTTGATGATGCGCCCGCGCGGCACGTCGCGCGATTGCGCTTCGCGCTCGCGCCATGCCGCGACTTCCATCAGCACCGCGATTTCCTTCGGCTTCCTCACGCGCGCCTTCAGCCGCATCCAGGCGTTTTCCGGATGCTGCTCGTAGGTCGAAGGCGAGGTGAGGATCTGCATCTCGCTGTCGAGCCAGCTAATGCGGTTTTTCTTTTCGAGATCGGCTTTGAGCTTTTGATAGACGTCGCGCAGATGCGTCACGTCGGCGATGGCGTAAGCAAGCTGCTGCTGCGTCAGCGGGCGGCGCGCCCAGTCGGTGAAGCGCGAGGACTTGTCGATCTGCCCGCCGGTCGTGCGCTGCACGAGCTGGTCGTAGGAAATGGAGTCGCCGTACCCGAGCACCATCGCGGCGACCTGGCTGTCGAAGATCGGATGGGGAATGATATTGGCGAGATGCCAGACGATCTCGATATCCTGCCGCGCCGCGTGAAACACCTTCACGACGTTCTCGTTGCTCATCAGTGCGAAGAAGGGCGAGAGATCGAGGCCTTCGGCCAGCGCGTCGATGATGACCGCTTCATCGGTCGAAGCCAGCTGCACGACGCAGAGCTTCGGCCAGAAGGTGGTTTCGCGCAGAAATTCGGTGTCGACGGTAACGAAAGGATGCTTCGAAAGCCGCTCGCAGGCCGCGGAAAGCGCAGGCGTCGTCGTAATCAAATCCATCGCGCTCTGATAGCGGCGTGAGGCGGGGCCGTAAACCCCGCTTTGGTGTTAGAGACCACGGTTTTTCGGCATCAGGATGAATTCCCAGGGGCTCGGCATGGGTCCGACCGGCACGTCGATCAAAGTCGGTCCGTCGCGGCGGGCAATGGCGCGCTTCAGCGCCGCGCGAAGCTCCTCCGCATTGCGGGCGCGCTCGGCGCTCGCGCCGAAGCTTTCCGCGAATTTTACGAAGTCGGGGTTGGCAAGATCGCTCGCGATCAGCCGGTTGCCGAACATCTCTTCCTGGATGCGCCGCACGTTGCCGAAGGAGCCGTCGGAAAACACGATGGCGACGAGCGGGATCTTGTGGCGCATCGCGGTCGCAAGTTCGTTCGCGGTATAGAGGAAGCCGCCGTCGCCGTTGATCGAAACCACCGGTACGTCGCGCCGCGCGTCCTGTGCGCCGAGCGCGGTCGCGAAGCCCCAGCCGAGATTGTCCTGATAGCCGGGCGAGAGGAACGTGCGGGGCTTATAGACCGGCAGCATGAGGCGCGCCGCG
>CAUJKG010000306.1 GCA_963205465.1 Pseudomonadota bacterium
CAAAGCAGCGAAGGGTGGTCCATCGACGCAGCTAAGCTCAAGGCGCGTGCCGTGAGCCGTTCGCCTCTCTTGAGAATGATGTCGCCTTCGCGAAAATCGACCCCTGCGGCGCGAATATTTTTTCCGGCTTCATAGGGCGCAAGCGTCACGAGATCGCCGTCGCGCACTGCGGATTCCTGCTCAACGACGACATCGGCGCCCGCCGGAATTACCGCGCCGGTGAAGATGCGCGCGGCTTCGCCGGCTTGGAGCTTCCGTTCCAGCTTGTGACCGGCGGCGGATTCACCGACGACGCTCAGTGCTTTTTTGGGAGCCAGATCTTCGGCGCGTGCGGCGTATCCGTCCATCGCGGATACATCGAAGGGCGGCTGCGAGCGAAGCGCCTTGACATCCTCTGCCAGCACGCGGCCGTCGGCGTGCTCGATGGGCACGGCTTCGTGGGCCAGCGGTGACGCGCCCTTGACGACTTTCTCCAGTGCTTCAGCGGCGGAAACGAGCGCCTGCTTACCCGGCATGATAGTCCCCAGACTTGCCGCCCGATTTTTCCAGCAAACGGATGCCTTCGATCCGCATGCCTTTCTCGGCCGCCTTGACCATGTCGTAGATGGTGAGGCACGCGACCGACACGGCGGTGAGCGCTTCCATCTCGACGCCGGTCTGTCCGGATATCTTGACGGTGGCACGGACCAGCAGTCCGGGGAGCGTTTCGTCGGGGGAAATATTCACTTCGACCTTGGACAGGAGCAGCGGATGACAGAGCGGGATCAACTCACTCGTCTTCTTCGCCGCCATGATGCCCGCGATCCGCGCCGCCCCGAGCACATCGCCTTTCTTGGCGTTGCCGGACAGGACGAGGTCGAGCGTTTCTTTTTGCATTACGACGCGGCCTTCTGCGGTGGCCTGCCGGTCGGTCGCTGCTTTGCCCGAGACATCGACCATGCGGGCCTCGCCGTCGGAACCAATATGCGTGAGCTTGCTCATGTCAGGCGCTCGCTCGTGCAGGGGATCTGGTCAGGAGCTCCCGGGTCGCGGCTTCCACGTCCCGTTGCCGCATGAGGCTTTCACCGATCAGGAAGGTGTTGACGTTGACGCGCGCAAGCCGCGCGAGATCGTCCGGCGTGAAGAGGCCGCTTTCGCCGACGACAATGCGGTCGCGCGGAATTATCGGGGCGAGTTCTTCCGTGGTTTCGAGCTTGGTTTCGAACGTGCGCAGGTTGCGGTTGTTGATGCCGACCAGTTTGCCGTCGAGTTTCAATGCGCGATCGAGCTCCTCCGCGTCGTGGATCTCGATCAACGCGTCCATGCCATAGTGATGCGCGGCGGCGAGAAGATCGGCGGCCACCGCATCGTCTACCGCAGCCATGATGATCAGAATGCAATCGGCTTCCAGCGCACGGGCTTCAGCGACCTGATAGGTGTCGTAAAAGAAATCCTTGCGGATCGCGGGAAGACGCGTGGCATTGCGCGCGGCGGTCAGAAATTCCGGAGCGCCCTGAAAGCTCGGTGCGTCGGTCAGCACGGAGAGACAGGCCGCGCCACCGGCTTCGTAGGCTTTGGCAAGCGATGGCGGATCGAAGTCGGCCCGGATCAGGCCCTTCGAGGGGCTTGCCTTCTTGATCTCAGCGATCAACGCGTATTCGCCGCGGGCTAGTCTGGCTTCGATCGATTTGATGAAACCGCGCGGAGCCGGTTTGGATCTGGCCTCCGCTTCCACGGATGCGAGCGGGCGGTCGCGCTTGGCTTTCGCAATTTCCTCGCGCTTATAAGCGCCGATCTTTTCGAGAATATCGCTCATAGCTTCTTCGAAACCGCGACGAGTTTTTCCAGCCGCGCTTTTGCCGCTCCGCTTTCGATGGATTTTGCCGCGAGCGCCGCGGCCGCTTTGAGGTCGTCGGCTTTGCCTGCGACCAGCAATGCCGCGGCGGCGTTGAATACCGCAACCTCGCGGAAGGGGCCCATCTGTCCGTCAAGCACCGCGCGCAGCGCTTCTGCGTTGTAGATCGCTTCGCCGCCCTTGAGTTCGCCGGGCTTGCTCGATTTCAATCCGGCATCATCCGGAGAAATATCGAAGGTTCTGACCTTGCCGTCGGAAAGCTCGGCGACGTGCGTAACTCCATTAGTCGTGATTTCGTCGAGCCCATCGGAACCATGGACAACCCAGGCTTTTTCCGAACCGAGGGCACCGAGCACCTTGGCGAGCGGTTCGATCCAATGACGCGCGAAGACGCCGACCATCTGCCGTTTCACACCGGCCGGATTGGAAAGGGGGCCGAGCAGATTGAAGATTGTGCGCGTCGCGAGTTCGACGCGGGTCGGGCCTACATGCTTCATTGCAGGATGATGCGAGGGCGCGAACATGAAACCGATCCCGGCTTCCTTGATGCACTTCGCGATGCCTTCGGGCTTCAGCTCGATGTTCACCCCGAGCGCGGAGAGCACATCCGCCGCGCCGGACTTCGACGACAGCGCGCGGTTGCCGTGCTTGGCGACCGGAACGCCGGCGCCCGCGACGATAAAGGCGGCGCAGGTGGAAATGTTGTAGCTGCCGGCGGCGTCGCCGCCCGTGCCGACGACATCGATCGCGCCGGCGGGTGCGTCGACGGGCAGCATTTTCGACCGCATGGTCGCCACCGCACCGGCGATCTCTTCAACGGTTTCGCCGCGAACGCGCAGGCCCATGAGGAACGCGCCCATCTGCGACGGCGTCGC
>CAUJKG010000307.1 GCA_963205465.1 Pseudomonadota bacterium
AACCGCAGATCATCGACCGGCCGAACAATCGCGTCGATCTCGTTTTCCAAATCAAGGAAGGCGATCGCACTACGATCCGTACTATCAATTTCACCGGCAACAACGTCTATTCCGCCGCGCGGCTGCGCGATGTGATCAACACCACGCAGTCGAACTGGCTGAGCTGGTTGCGCAATAGCGATGTCTATGATCCGGATCGCGTCAACGCCGATCAGGAGCTGTTGCGCCGGTTCTATCTGAAGAACGGCTATGCCGACTTCCGCATTCTGTCGGCAACCGTCGATCTCGACCGCAAGAACAACGGCTTCGTGCTGAACTTCGTGCTCGATGAAGGTCCGCAATATCGCTTCGGCAATGTCGATGCGGTGTCGAACGTTCGCGATCTTGATCCGAACGTGGTGCGCGGGCTGATCCGTGGTTCGCGCGGCCAGGTTTACAACGCCGAGAACGTTGAAAAGACCGTCGAGCTGATCACGATCGAGCTCGCCAACCGCGGCTATGCCTTTGCCCAGGTGCGCCCGCGCGGCGATCGCGATTTCCAGGGCCGGCTCATCAATGTCACCTATGTGATCGATGAAGGCTCACGCGTTTATGTCGAGCGGATCAACATCCGCTCCAATACGCGCACCCGCGATTACGTCATCCGCCGCGAGTTCGATATCCTCGAAGGCGATCCTTACAACCGCGTGCTCGTCAACCGCGCCGAGCGCCGGCTGAAGAATCTTGGCTACTTCAAGAACGTGCGCATCGCGACTGAGCCCGGCTCGGCGCCGGATCGCGTGATCCTCAACGTTGATGTCGAAGAGCAGCTGACAGGCGAATTCTCCATCGCGGCTGGTTACTCGACGCAGGATGGTGTCATCGGCGAATTGACGATCGGCGAGCGCAACTTCCTTGGCCGTGGCCAGTATGTGCGCACTGCGTTGCAGTACGGCGAGCGCGTGAAGGGTATCGAGTTTTCCTTCACCGAGCCGTATTTCATGGACTATAGGCTCGCGGCAGGCTTCGACATTTTCTACAAGAAAACCGAGCCTTCGACGCTCGTGCAGTACGGCATCGATACGATCGGTGGCACGCTGCGCGCGGCGGCGCGTCTGAACGAAGAAATCACGCTGCAGGTTCGCTACAGCATCTATCAGCGCGAGATCACGGCCGATCCGGGCTATCTCGATGGTTGCGGTATTGTCGGTGGCATTGGCGTCGGTACTTGCGCGGGCCTGAACCAGACGCAAATCACAGCGGGTGGCTTCAATAGCTACGAAGTTTCGAACGCGATCCGCCAGATGCTGGGTCAGCAGCCGATCACCTCGGCGATCGGTTATACGCTGAGCTATAACTCGCTCGACAACGTAAAAGATCCGACGACCGGCATCTATGCGAGCTTCTCGCAGGATTTCGCTGGCGTCGGCGGTGACGTGAAATTCGTCAGGACTACCGCGGAAGCGCGCGTCTACAGGCCGATCACCGGCGACTTCGTCGGTATGGTCAAGGTTTCCGGCGGCCACGTGTTCTCGTGGGGTGGCGAAGAGCTTCGGTTCATCGACCATTTCAACAACGCGCACACGCTGGTTCGTGGTTTTGCGACCCAGGGCTTCGGTCCGCGCGACGTGAACCAGAACCTGAGCTTCTATGATTCGCTCGGCGGCACGACCTATTGGGCTGCTTCTGCTGAATTGCAGTTTCCGCTTTGGTTCATGCCGAAGGAAATCGGCATCAAGTCGGCGATCTTCGTCGATGCTGGATCGCTGTTTAATTACAACGGCAATACGAACGTCACCGGTCCTGGCATCCCGATTCCGGGAAGCTGCCCGCCGGGATCGTCCGGCTCGAATATCTGCGTATTCGACGACAGTTCGATCCGCGCTTCTGCTGGTGTGAGCTTGATCTGGTCGTCGCCGTTCGGTCCGCTGCGGTTCGACTTCGCGCTTCCGATCGCGAAGGGGCCTTACGACAGAACCCAGTTCTTCCGCTTTGGCGGCGGTGCGAAATTCTAGTTTCCTGATTTCGCGCCGTCCGCAAAGGCTATCGACGGCTTTGGGATGACCGACCCGGAATTCTTCAACGCGCGCGGTCCGCTTGCGCTCGCCGCCATTGGTGAAATGACTGGTGCTACGCTGCCCCCGGGCAGTGCAGGGCTTGTCGTGCGTGGTGCAAAGCCGCTCGATATTGCCGGACCGGACGACATCGCCTTTTACGAGGACGAAGCTTATGCAGACGCGCTCGCGTCCTGCGATGCGGTCGCCTGCTTTGTGTCGCAAAAGCTTGCCGGCAGCGTTCCGAAGCACATCGTTCCGCTCATCACCCCGAAACCCTACGTAGCCTTCGTGCAGGTGGCGCGCGCCCTTTTTCCGGACGACCTGCGCCCGCTTTCAATTGTCGGAACGCGCGGCGTTGATCCGGAAGCCTCGGTTCATGAGGACGCGAGATTGGAAGATGGTGTCGTCGTCGATCCGGGCGCCGTTATCGGGCCGGATGCAGAGATCGGGGCGGGTACGATTGTCTGCGCCAATGTCGTGATCGGCCCTAACGTTCGCATTGGGCGCGATTGCAGTATTGGTCCGGGCGCGAGCATCACGCATGCGCTCATTGGCGACCGTGTCATCATTCATGCGGGCGTCCGCATTGGGCAGGATGGCTTTGGCTACATTCCCGGCAGGCGTCACCTGAAAGTGCCGCAGCTCGGCCGGGTCATCATTCAGGACGACGTCGAGATCGGCGCTGGGACCACGGTCGACCGTGGCGGTGGGCGTGATACCGTAATCGGCGAGGACTCGAAAATCGATAACCTGGTGCAGATCGCCCATAATGTTTCGATCGGCCGGCATTGCATCATCGCGGGGCATGTCGGGCTCTCGGGGAGCGTTACGCTCGGCGACGGCGTTATGCTGGGCGGAAAAGTTGGAATTGCCGACCACCGCTCCATTGGTGATCGTGCGCAGCTGATCGCGCTTTCCGGCGTCATGCATGACGTCCCAGCAGGAGAGCGCTGGGGCGGTGCGCCTGCGAAGCCGTTGCGGGAATATTTTCGCGAACAGGTTGCGCTCCAGCGGCTCGCGGCGAGGCCGGGCAAAGGCAAAGAAACGAAGGACCGCGGCTGAGCAAGAGATCGGAAACCGAGGCTATGAACGCTGAAACGAAGTCCAATATCATTGAACCGGCGGAACTCCTGCAGCTACTGCCGCATCGCTATCCGTTTCTGCTCGTTGACCGGATCATCGAGGTGGACGCCGACTTGTCCTGCATCGGCATCAAGAATGTTAGTTTCAACGAACAGTTCTTTCAGGGACACTTCCCGGAACGTCCGGTGATGCCGGGCGTGTTGATGATCGAGGGAATGGCGCAGACTGCCGGCGCGATCTGCTCGAGAAGCACGGGTCTCGGCGGCACGCCGAACGTGTTCTTTCTCACCGTCGACAAAGCGAAGTTCAGGAAGCCCGTGCTGCCCGGCGACACCATCGAATATCACATGAAACAGATCAGGAAGCGCCGCACGATGTGGTGGTTCAAGGGCGACGCCAAGGTGCGCGGCGAACTCGTCTGCGAAGCCGAGGTCGGCGCCATGATCGTGGTAGACTGAACGTGGCAAAGATCGCTCCCACCGCGAGCGTCGCGGACGGCGCGAAACTCGGCGCCGATGTCGTGATCGGCCCTTATTGCGTGATCGGTCCCGAAGTCACGATCGGAGACGGCGCGCAGCTGGTCTCCCATGTTTCCATCCAGGGCATCACCGAGATCGGCGCGGGCGCGAAAATTCAGCCATTTTCCTCGCTCGGAAGTCCGCCGCAGTCGGTGCATTATAAAGGCGAAGCATCGCGGTTGATCGTCGGCAGGAATGCAGACATTCGCGAAGGCGTGACCATGAACACTGGCACAGCGGGCGGCCGGATGGAAACGCGCGTCGGCGACAACTGTATGTTCATGGTCGGCGCACATGTCGGGCACGACTGCATCGTCGGCAACAACGTGATCTTCGCGAATAACGCGACTCTTGGCGGGCATGCCGAAATCGGAGATTTTACTTTTATCGGCGGCCTTGGCGCCGTGCACCAGAATGCGAGGGTCGGAGAGCAGGCGATCCTCGGCGGGTGCGCCGGCATTCGTCACGACGTGATCCCGTTCGGCGCAACCGATGCACGCGGCAATCTCGGCGGACTGAATTTGGTCGGCTTGAAGCGGCGCGGTTTCAGCCGCGATACGATCCACAAACTTCGCGCCGCCTATCGCGAGATATTTTTCGGAAGCGGCGCGCTCGCCGAGCGGGTCGAAGCCGTGGCGCAGGCTTATGCTGGCGATCCCGCCGTTGAAAAGGTAGTCACGTTCATCCGCGGCGCTGGCAAGCGGCGTCTGAATACGCCTACCACGCGGCACGAGGGAGAGTAGGTTGTCTGCTGCCGGCGCATACGATAGCGCGCCGCGAACGAGCGAGCAGAACAAGCCCCTCGCGATCGTTTGCGGGGGTGGCGCGTTTCCCACAGCAGTCGTCGAAGCGGTGCTGAAGCAAGGCCGCGGCGTTCATCTCTTTTTGCTGCGCGGCTTTGCCGATCCTGCGCTCGAACGTTATCCGCATGACTGGGTGAAGCTCGGCTCGTTCGCGCAGTTCGTCTCGGTGACGCGCAAACGCGACATCCGGGAGGTGGTTTTCATCGGGAGCGTTTTGCGGCCGCGGTTCTCGCAGATCGGTTTCGACTGGCGGTCTCTGCTCCTGGTGCCGCGCCTGACCGGGCTATTTCTCGGCGGCGACAACCAGCTGCTTTCCGGCCTTACGAAGATCCTGAGCGAGCACGGTTATGTGCTACGCGGTGCGCACGAGGTAGCGCCGGAAATTCTTATTCCCGAAGGCTTGGCTACCAATGCTGCGCCGGATGAAAGCGCCCGCGCGGATATCACTTTCGGCGTGGATTTGCTCAAAACCATTGATCGCTTCGATATCGGTCAGGCTGCCGTTATTGCGGGACGGCGCGTGCTTGCGGTCGAAGGCCCTGAAGGAACGGCCTTGATGCTCCAGCGGATCGCAGACATGCGCCGGAACGGACGGTTGCGGCTGAAGGAGCGTGAGGGCGTGCTGGTGAAGATGCCAAAGCCTTCGCAGGAACGCAGGATCGATCTTCCAGCGATCGGCAGCGACACGCTTGATCAGGTCAAAGCGGCCGGTCTTGCCGGCATCGCGATCGAGGCGCTCGGAACGATTGTGACCGACGCACAGCAGTTCGTGCAGGTGGCGGAGGCCGCGGGATTGTTCGTGATCGCGCTGCCGCCAGCGAAGCGAGACCCGGCGTGAGCGAAATCTTTCTGGTCGCTGCCGAAGCTTCGGGAGATCGGCTTGGCGCAAGCCTCATGGCGGCGTTGAAGCGCAGGGAACCTTCGCTGACGTTCCGTGGCATCGGCGGGGAAGCAATGGCCCAAGAAGGGCTTTCCAGCCTCTATCCGATGGCGGAGCTATCCGTTTTCGGTTTTGCCGACGTCATCAAAAGCGTCTCCCGATTGCGCGCGCGTATCCGGGACACCGTCGAGGCGGTGGTGGCGCAGCCGCCGGCAGTACTGATCCTGATCGATAGTTTCGGATTGAGTTTCCGGATCGCGAAGCGGGTCCGTAAGCGCTTGCCGCATCTGCCGATTATCAAATACGTCGCGCCGCAGGTTTGGGTATGGCGGCAGTATCGCGCCGCGGCGATGAAGCCCTATTTCGATCATACGCTGGCGCTGTTTCCGTTCGAGCCGGAGGTTCACCGCAATCTGGGCGGCCCGCCGTGCACTTATATTGGTCATCCCATTCTCGAGGAACTGCCGCGCCTGCGCCCCGATGCGGACGAAGCCGCGCGCCGCGAGCGACAGCCGCCGGTTGTCGTTGTGATGCCGGGCAGCCGGCGTTCGGAGTTGCGCGATCTCATGGCGACGTTCGGCGAAGTCGTCGCGGGGCTCAAAGCGCAGCTTGGGGCGATCGAAGTGCTGCTGCCGACGTTGCCGCATCTGAAGCCGCTCGTCGAGGAAGCCGCCGCACGCTGGTCCGTAGCGCCGAAGATCCTGTCGAGCGAGGAGGAGAAGTTTGCCGCGATGCGCGTCGCCCGGGTCGCAATCGCGGCTTCGGGAACCGCGACGCTCGAACTTGCACTAGCTGGCGTGCCCCATGTGGGGGCCTACCGGATCCGCTGGTGGGAGGCCGCAATTGCACGCATGCTGGTACAGGTAAACATGGCGCTTCTGCCGAATATTCTGTTAAATGAGCGTATGGTTCCCGAATTGTTGCAGGAGGATTGCACCGCCGGGAAAATCACTGATGCAGCGCTGCCGTTATTCGGCTCGGGACCGGAAAGACGCCGTCAAATCGAGGCTTTTGCCCGTCTTGATGTCATTCTCGCGACGCCGGAGCCGCCGAGCGATCGAGCTGCCGCGGTAGTGCTGCAAATCCTGGCGGATAGTGCTGCAAAGATGCACTAGCTTTCCGGCAACAGCCGGTTAAGACTCAAAATGCTAGGATTTCGAACGGATTCGAAGAAGCCAAAATCGGCCAATCCAGCGAGGTCTGAGAGTACGATGAATGGTGCCCGCGCAACGATTGCCGGTGTCTGCGGATATGTTCCGCCGGACGTGCTGACCAATGAGCAGCTCGCGGAGATGGTGAACACCACGGACGAGTGGATCACCGAGCGCACCGGGATCAAGGAACGTCACATCCTGAAAGGCGAGGGCCTCGGCACTTCGCATATGGCAGCGCAGGCCGTGACGGGATTGCTGGAAAAGACCGGAACGAATCCCGAAGAGGTCGATCTTCTGATCTGCGCCACGACGACGCCCGATATGGTGTTTCCGTCGACGGCAAATCTCATCTGCGACATGGTGGGCATCCGGAACATCGCAAGCTTCGACGTGCAGGCGGCGTGCTCCGGATTCATCTACGCGCTTACGATCGCCAAACAGTTCATCGAAAACGGAACGGTGCGAAAAGCGGTCGTCGTCGGTGCCGACAAGATGTCGTCCATTATCGATTACACTAATCGCGCGACCTGTGTGCTGTTCGGCGACGGTGCGGGCGCGGTGCTGTTGCAGCAGTCGAGCGACGATAACGGTATCATCGATGCGAAGCTGGGTTCCGATGGAGCCGGCTGGGTTCATCTGCATCAGAAGGCAGGCGGCAGCCGCATGCCGCCGACACTGGATACCGTCGAAAAGCGTCTGCACTACGTGCATCAGGAAGGCGCGCAGGTTTACAAATTCGCGGTCCACAACATGGGACAAGTTGTGCGCGATCTGATGGAGCGCAATTCGCTTACCGGTGCCGATATCGACTGGCTGGTGCCGCACCAGGCGAACCGGCGCATCATCGAGGCCACGGCGGAGCGCATGCAACTACCGATGGACCGCGTGATGATGACGATCCACAAATACGGCAACACCACCGCGGCGACCATCCCGCTGTCGCTCTGGGACTACGAGAGCCGGCTGAAAGCCGGTGACCGGCTGATGCTCGCGGCGTTCGGCGGTGGTTTTACCTGGGCCGGCGCTTATGTGAAGTGGGCCTATGACGGGGTAACAAAAAAGGCGGCCTGATAGGCCGCCTTTCTATTTTTGATGTTACCCGCGCTTATCTGCGGCGGGAAATCGGCAGATAATCTCTCCGCGTCGCGCCGGTGTAGAGTTGGCGCGGCCGGCCGATCTTCTGGCCCGGGTCTTCGATCATTTCCTTCCATTGCGCGATCCAGCCGACCGTGCGCGCGAGCGCGAACAGTACGGTGAACATGGCGGTCGGGAAGCCCATCGCCTTCAGCGTGATGCCCGAATAGAAATCGATATTCGGATAGAGCTTCTTTTCGACGAAGTAATCGTCCTTGAGCGCGACTTTTTCGAGCTCCATGGCGACGTCGAGCAGCGGATCGTCCTTGATGCCAAGCTCGCTCAGCACTTCGTGACAGGTCTTCTGCATGATCTTCGCGCGTGGGTCGTAGTTTTTGTAGACGCGATGACCGAAGCCCATCAGGCGGAAGGGATCGTTCTTGTCCTTGGCGCGGCGGACATATTCGGGGATCTTGTCGACCGAGCCGATCTCGCTCAGCATCTTGAGTGCGGCTTCGTTGGCGCCGCCATGTGCCGGACCCCAGAGACAGGCAATGCCGGCGGCAATGCAGGCAAAGGGATTGGCGCCCGACGATCCGGCGAGACGGACGGTCGAGGTCGAAGCGTTCTGCTCGTGATCGGCGTGCAGGATGAAGATGCGGTCCATGGCGCGGGAAAGCACCGGATTGACCTTGTACTCCTCTGCCGGCACCGCGAAGCACATGCGCAGGAAGTTTGACGAGATATCGAGGTCGTTCTTCGGATACACGAAGGGCTGACCAATCGAATATTTGTAGGCCATTGCCGCCATGGTCGGCATTTTCGCGATCATGCGGATCGAGGCGATCATGCGCTGCTGCGGATCCGAGATGTCGGTGGAGTCGTGATAGAATGCGGAGAGCGCGCCGACCGAGCCTACCATGACCGACATCGGATGCGCGTCGCGGCGGAAC
This sequence comes from Pseudomonadota bacterium, assembly GCA_963205465.1. GTDB lineage: Bacteria > Pseudomonadota > Alphaproteobacteria > Rhizobiales > Xanthobacteraceae. Next base: position 8,502 of record CAUJKG010000307.1, read on the forward strand.
CCCTGGAAGAAGCGGGTCATCTGCTCATGCACCATGGTGTGGCGCGTGACGCGGAAGTCGAAATCGGCTTTTTGCGCGGCCGTCGGCAGTTCGCCGTAGAGCAAGAGGTAGCAGGTTTCGAGGAAATCGCCGTGCTCCGCGATCTGCTCGATCGGGTAGCCGCGATAGAGCAGAACGCCTTCGTCACCGTCGATGTAGGTGATTTTGCTCTCGCAGCTCGCGGTCGAAGTGAAGCCGGGATCGTAGGTAAACATCCCGGTCTGGCCGTAGAGCTTGCCGATATCGATGACCGACGGCCCGATGGTGCCTTCTTTTACGGGTAGTTCGAGCTTCGCATCGCCTACGGCAAGCGCAGCGGATTTGGCCGTGTTTTTGGCTTCCATCCGTATCTCCTGTTCTTATTGCGGACCGGCTTTTGGCCATCGGGGCCGTAAGCCATGCCGGAGAAGTGGACGCCGGGGATAGGCCCCCGGCAGGTCGCGGGAAACTAGCCCCTCCGTTGCGCCGCGACAAGCGGACGAAAGGCGATGGGGTACAGTGTTTTCCTTGATTTTACGCAGGTTTTTGCGCCTGATCGCGCAATCGCGCCAGGCTTTCTTCCTTCCCCAGCACGCTCAGCACATCGAAGATTCCCGGAGAGGTGGATTTTCCGGTCAGTGCGGCGCGCAGCGGTTGCGCCACGGCACCAAGTTTCATGCCGAGATCGATGGCGAGCTGCCGGATGGCAGCCTCCGTGCTTTGTGCGGACCAGGGTTCAGCCTGTTCAAGGATCAGCACGGCTTTCTTCAGCGTCTCTCTCGCTTCCGGGGAAAGAAGTGCAGACGCCTTTTCGTCCATGGGAAGCGGGCGTTCGGCAAACAGGAAACTCGCGCTCTCGATCAGTTCGATCAGTGTTTTCGCCCGTTCCTTGAGGCCGGGCATGGCGGCGACCAGCTGGGCGCGGCGCGATTTCATCAATGCACTAAGACGGCCGCCACCCGGAAGATCGGGCAAGAGCGCTTCGATTTGCCGGACGATTTCCTCGTCATTCATGGCGCGGAGATACTGCCCGTTGACGTTTTCGAGCTTCACGAAGTCGAAACGCGCCGCGCCACGGCCGACCCGCGATATGTCGAACAACTCGATCATTTCCTGGGTCGAGAACAGTTCCTGATCGCCATGGCTCCAGCCAAGGCGCACGAGGTAATTGCGTAGTGCCTCGGGCACGTAGCCCATCGCGCGATAGGCTTCGACGCCGAGCGCGCCGTGACGCTTCGATAGCTTCGCGCCGTCCGGGCCGTGGATCAGTGGAATGTGACCCATGCGCGGTACTTGCCAGCCGAGCGCTTCGTAGATTTGCGTTTGGCGTGCAGCGTTCGTTAGGTGATCGTCGCCACGGATGATGTGCGTGACATTCATGTCATGATCGTCGACCACCACCGAAAGCATATAGGTCGGCGTGCCGTCCGAACGGAGCAGCACCAGGTCGTCGAGATCCTTGTTCGGCCAGGTGACCTTGCCCTGCACGAGGTCATCGACCGTAGTTTCGCCTTCCTGCGGGGCTTTCAGGCGGATCACAGGCTGGACGCCTGCGGGTGCTTCGGACGGATCGCGGTCGCGCCAGCGGCCGTCATAGCGGGGCGGCCGGCCTTCGGCGCGGGCCTTCTCGCGCATCTCGTCCAGTTCCTGCGGGCTGGCATAGCATTTGTAGGCACGGCCCAGCGTCAACAGGGCTTCTGCGGCCTCGCGGTGCCTTGCTGCGCGGGCAAACTGGTAGACGATCTCGCCATCCCAGTTCAGGCCGAGCCATTTCATCCCCGCGATGATGGCGTCGATCGCTTCCTGCGTGGAGCGCTGCCGGTCGGTGTCCTCGATCCGGAGCAGCATCTTGCCGCCGTGATGGCGCGCGAACAGCCAGTTGAAAAGCGCGGTGCGTGCCCCGCCGATGTGGAGAAAACCGGTGGGGGACGGTGCGAAGCGGGTGATGACGGAATCGGACATTGGACTCGTACAGCACGTGGATCAAAACGGCGGCCCGTGTAGCATAGCGGGAAGGCTGCGAGTAGGGCGGGGAACCTATGGACGGGCCGGAGCGGAGGCGGCCGCGCGCCGCACGCGGGATCGCGGCAGTTGCCGGAGCCGGAGCTTTGCCAAGTTCCGGCTTCGCCGGATTATTGCGCGCATTTCCTGCATGGGTGCGCGCCGCGCTCGTTGAGGAGTCGGAGCAGGGGCGCTTGGCGTCTTGGCTTGCCGCCGGCTTCTGCGCTGGCGTGCTCCTCTATTTCCTCGCGCCGCATGAACCCTCATGGATTGCGGCGCTTGCACTTTTCTTCGCTGTAAGCTGGGCGGCCTATGGTTTGCGGGAGCGGATTGTCGCCGGGCCCATTCTCCTGATGTTCGCTGCGATCTTCGCCGGGTTTGCGACAGGTGCGGTCCGCGGAGCCATGATCGCGCACCCTGTGCTTACCGCGCAGACCGCAACAGTGACGCTGCAGGGATTTGTAGAGATGCGCGACGCGAGCGCCCGCTCGGACCGGATCGTGTTGCGGATTACCAAAACCGATCCGAAGGCGAAGCACGCGATCCCAGAGCGCGTGCGGGTTGCGTTTAGAAGAGGGGCGGCCCCCGCGGTCGGGGATCATATCGAGCTGCGCGCGCGTCTGCGCCCGCTGGTCGGGCCGATCCGGCCGGGCGGATATGATTTTGCCGTCGGCGCCTATTTTTCCGGCCTTGGGGCGACGGGGTTTGCGCTCGGCAAAAGCAAAAGCGTTCCAAGCGAAGCGGCGGTGCCGTTGGCCGTACGCCTGAACGCGCAGATCGACCGGCTGCGGAGCTCGCTTGCGGAACGCATTCAGCAATCACTTACGGGTGACGCTGGGGCGATCGCGGTTGCGCTTGTGACCGGCATTCGTGATCACATTTCGCATGAAGCCAATGAGGCCATGCGGATTTCGGGGCTATATCACGTCATTTCCATCTCCGGACTGCACATGGCGCTGGTCGCGGGCGTGTTGTTCGCATTCGCGCGGGGCGGCATGGCGTTGGTTCCGGGACTGGCCTTGCGGCGGCCGATCAAGAAATACGCGGCGGTGCTCGCGCTCTTCGGCGTGACGGGCTACCTGCTGCTTTCCGGCGCGGAGGTCGCGACCCAGCGCTCCTATATCATGATTGCGATCGTGCTTGCGGGCGTGCTGCTCGACCGTCCGGCGCTGACCTTGCGCACGCTCGCGGCGGCGGTCGTGGTCACGCTGCTGATCTCGCCGGAAGCGGTGCTCAATCCCGGCTTTCAAATGTCGTTTGCAGCGACGCTTGCGCTCATCAGCTTCTATGAACGGTGGGTGCCGCTTGTTTCCTCACCGCCGGAAAAAGGCTCGTCAGCAATACGCACATGGGCGTCGCGCACGGGGCGCTGGATCGCGCTCGGTGCGGCGACATCGCTGCTCGCGGGAATTGCCACGGCGATCTATGCCGCGTTCCATTTCCATCGCTTCGCGCCTTATAGCGTACTCGCGAATGTCGCCTCGATGCCTTTGATAGGCCTCGTCATCATGCCGGGCGCGCTTCTCGGAGTGCTGCTTTTGCCATTTGGGTTCGATTTCGTCGGCTGGACGATGATGGGATACGGCATCGATGGCATGATCGCGGTTGCGAACTTCGTCAGCGCGATCGACGGCGCGGAGGGAAGGATCGCTTCTTTCAGCGGG
>CAUJKG010000308.1 GCA_963205465.1 Pseudomonadota bacterium
AAGCAAATCGTTTCCTTTGCTGCCGCGAAAAAACTGCTGCGCGTCTCGCTGCATGGCGAACCGCTCGCGAAGTTGCTGCCGCCGACACATCTGGTCGGGAATGTGCGGGTGAACCTGCCGCCCGCGCCGTTCCTGCAAGCGACCGCGGAGGGCGAGCGCGTGCTGGCGCAGAAGGTTCTCGAAGCAGGTGAGGGCGCGAAATCCGCCGCCGATCTTTTCTGCGGCATCGGCACCTTCGCGCTGCGCTTGGGCAGCAAGATGAAAGTGTCGGCCTTCGACAATCACGAGCCTTCGATCCAGGCGCTGCGCGAAGCGGCGAAGTCGCCGGGCCTGAAACCGGTGACGGCAGCGACGCGCGATCTGTTCCGCTGGCCGCTGGTTGCTGACGAGTTGAAGAAGGTCGATTTCGTGGTGCTCGATCCGCCGCGGCAGGGCGCGGAAGCGCAGGCGCGCGAACTTGCACAATCGAAGGTGAAGAAGATCGCTTACGTGTCCTGCGATGCCGACAGCTTCGCGCGCGACGCGAAAATTCTCATCGATGGCGGCTTCACGTTGCAGGAAGTCACCCCGGTCGACCAGTTCCTCTACTCGCCGCACGTGGAACTGGTGGGAGTGTTTAAACGCTAATTGTCATTCCGGGGCGCGAGCGTAAGCGAGCGAACCCGGAATCCAGGCTATTTATCGAGGCCTTGCGACTTTGCCCTGGATTCCGGATCGCGCCTTCGGCGCGTCCGGAATGACAAGGGAATTAATTCCCCCACCGTTGCAGCCACATCTGTTCGCCGATGGTGCAGGAGATGCGCGGCGGCGAGACGGCGGGAATCCGCTGCGCGATCGATGGCGGCGTGATCCCCGAGACTTCCATGATGAGCTTCTGCCGCACGGCGTTGATGAACTGCGTGCGGTCGCGCACTGGGATCACGAAGGAGCCCGGCCCGCCGATCACGCAGTCCTCGTAATAGATATGCAGATCGGCGATATCGAGCATCGATCCTGCCGGGGCTTTCAGTTGCAGCGGCAGTCCGTTGATGACGATGCCCTTGGCGACGATCTCGTCGCGCGTCGGCTCGATCAGCGGACCTTGGTTGTTCGTGCCGTCGCCGGAGACGTCGATGACCCGCCGCAGCCCCTTGAATTCCGCCGCGCCGAACTGCGCCGCGGAGAACAGCAATCCGCTAGAGATGGAAGTCCGATACGTGCGCCGGATCGGCGCGGCCTGCAGTTTCGCGGCGAAGGCTTCCGCCGCTGCCTTGCCGTCGATTAGCGTCCAGGGCACCACGATGGTCTGCTCGTGCGAGCCTGCCCATTCGATATAGATCAGCGCGATCTTGCCATGCGGCCCGTTGCGGATTGCGTCGATGAAGTCTTTCGAGGTGAGCGCGGTGATATAGCCTTCGCGCTGGAGCGCGAGTTCGTCGAAATCCATCGAATAGGAAATGTCGACCGCAAGCACGAGTTCGACATCGACCGGCACGGGCGCGCCCGCGCGCGAAGGCAGCGCGAGAAGCGCGAAAAACGATGCCGCGAGGAGAAAGCCGAAAGCACGCATCGCGAAATCCTCCGGGTGGAAGGATCAGAGCATGATTCCGAAAAGTGTGAAGCGGTTTTCGGAACAGATCATGCTCAAACAATGAGCGTAAGCGGGACGGCGATTCAAGAAAAATGCCGCCATCCCGCTTGCGCCATGCAAAAGGTGGCACGAAACGGGCAGGCGGGCGAGAGGCTCTCTATTGACTGTCCAGAGCTTCGTATCAGCCGTCCAGAGATTCGGTGGACACGATCTCGATGCCGAAACCCGACAGACCGACGTAATTGCGGGTGCGCGAGGCCAGGAGCCGGATCGAGGAAATGCCGAGATCGCGCAAAATCTGCGCCCCGAGGCCGATTTCGCGCCATTGTTCGGCGCGTTGCGCTTCGGTCGATTCCGCGGCCGTTCCCGGCTTCACCACCGGCACGCCGGCAGTGCCGTCGCGCAGATAGATCAGCACGCCGCGGCCTTCCGCCTTGAAGCGCGCGAGCGCCTTGTGGATGATCGCGCCGCCGCCGATCACGTCGCCGATCACGTCGGCGCGGTGCAGCCGCGCGACCATGTTCCGGCCGTCGCCGACCTTGCCATAGACGAAGGCGATGTGATGCGTCTCTTCGAACGGTGTCGTGAAAGCGTAGCCGGTGAGCGTGCCGATCTCGCTATGCACCGGAAACTCGGAAATGCGGGTCACCAGTTTTTCGCGTATCTGCCGATAGGCGATGAGGTCGGCGACCGAAACATGCGCGAGCTTGTGCTTCTCGGCGAAGTTCACAACCTGGCTTCCGCGCATCACCGTGCCGTCGTCGTTCACGAGCTCGGAAATCACGCCGACCGGCGGCAGTCCGGCGAGCTTGCACAGATCGACGCAAGCCTCGGTGTGGCCAGTGCGCATGAGCACGCCGCCTTCGCGCGCAACCAGCGGAAAGATGTGGCCGGGACGGACGAAGTCGGAGGCGCCCATGTTGCCGTTGGCGAGCGCGCGCACGGTGGTGGTGCGCTCTTCCGCCGAGATGCCGGTGGTGGTGCCGTGGCGCGCATCGACCGACACCGTGAAGGCGGTGGTATGCGGCGCGTCGTTGTGGGCGACCATCGGCGTGAGGTTGAGCCGATGCGCTTCGGCTTGCGTCAGCGGCGCGCAGACGATGCCGGATGTGTTGCGCACAATGAAGGCCATTTTCTCCGGCGTGCAGAGCGAGGCGGCGACGAAGAGATCGCCCTCGTTCTCGCGGTCGTCGTCGTCGGTCACGACCACGATTTCGCCTCGCGCGAAGGCAGCGATAGCGATCTCGATGCGGCTTTGTTCGGCGGCATTCATGGCATTACTTCTTCTTGGGAAAGGGCCAGTCGGAGGTCGCGCCGACCTGTCCGCGATGGCGGAGGAACTGATCCGCGAGCACGATCGCCATCATGGCTTCGCCGATGGGCACCGCGCGAATACCGACGCAAGGGTCGTGACGGCCCTTGGTCGAAACTTCCGTCTCGGCGCCGTAGCGGTCGACCGTATCGCGCGGCGTGAGAATTGAAGAGGTCGGCTTCACCGCGAAGCGCGCGACGACCGGTGCGCCGGTGGAGATGCCGCCGAGCACGCCGCCGGCATGGTTCGACGAAAAGATCGGGCCGTTGTTTCCAGCGCGCATCATGTCGGCGTTCTGTTCGCCGGTGTATCCTGCCGACGCGAAGCCCGCGCCGATCTCGACGCCCTTGACCGCGTTGATGCTCATCATCGCGCTTGCGAGTTCGGCATCCAGCTTGCCGTAGATCGGCGCGCCGAGCCCCGCGGGCACGTTCTCGGCCACGACTTCGATCACCGCGCCGATG
>CAUJKG010000309.1 GCA_963205465.1 Pseudomonadota bacterium
AGAGCTTGGTGCGGGCTTCACCCGACTGCATCGCCGTCTTGGCCGGCTTGTAAATGCGCGCGATCATCTTTTCGCTCTCGTCGTCTCGAAGTTGGTCGGAGCGGCAGGATTTGAACCTGCGACCCTCTGGTCCCAAACCAGATGCGCTACCAGACTGCGCTACGCTCCGCTATTCGGCCCGAGGGATTACAGGAGCGGCCCCGCCCCGGCAAGGCGGCAAAAGGCGGCTCAACGGCCCCGGAAAATCCGGTGCGAAACCTTGTCGCCGGGCGCGATCCCGTAGCGGTCGGCGGTGCCGGCCACGACCTCGAGCACGCCCTTCACATAGCCCTCGGCATAGATGCTCTCTTCCGAAAAAGGCGTCGTGTTCTTCGCGATATTGGCGATGGTGCCGTCGGCGCGGATGAAGATCATATCGAGCGGCACAATGGTATTTCGCATCCACATCGCGACCGGCTGGGGGCGCGCGAAATCGAACAGCATGCCCTCGCCGTCCGGCAGCTCCTTGCGGAACATCAGGCCGACCCGGCGCTGCTCCTCGGTCTGCACGAATTCCACCTGAAAGACCCGGATGCCGGTTTTGGTGAGGATTTCGAGCGGCTCCAGCGGCAGCTTGGGCTGCGGCCCGTTCTGGGCTGAAGCGGGCGAAACCAGAAACGCAACAGCAAGCGCCGCAAGGCGCATAAAACGTACAAGCGCCGCAAGGCGCAGGAAACGAGCAAACGAAACCATGAAACGGCTCAATGAGAAGACGGACCGCCGCCGGTATCGGGCCGGACTTCGGCAGCCATAAGGCCATTCGGACCGTCGCCATAGCGCACGAGCACCATCTGGCCGGGCCGCAGCTCGGTGAGGCCGAAGCGGCGCAGCGTCTCCATATGGACGAAGATGTCCGGCGTGTTGTCGCCGCGCGTGAGGAAGCCGAAGCCGCGAATGCGGTTGAACCACTTCACCCAAGCCCGCTCAAGGCCGCTGGTCGGCACGATGTTCACGTGGGTGCGCGGCGGCGGCAACTGGGAAGGATGGATCGCGGTCGAGTCATCCATCGAGACAACCCGGAAGCACTGATAGCCCTTCGGCCGCTCCAGCACCTCGCAAACCACGCGAGCGCCTTCGTGCGCGGTCTGGAAACCGTCGCGGCGCAGGCAAGTGACGTGCAGAAGCACGTCAGGCAATCCATTGTCGGGGATGATGAAGCCGAACCCTTTCGAAACGTCGAACCACTTGATGTGACCCGAAATCTCGATCAGTCCCACCGGTGCTTCTTCGGTGAGATCTTCTGTTCGCGTCCCCTGCTCGCTTGCAGCGAGCTTAGACCCCAGCCGGTCCGAACCCATGACGCTTAAACTCTAGCCGCCCGTTTTGAGAACCGGCAGAAGGCCGATTCGTTGCAGTCCAACGATAACATCGCTGCGAAGCCTTGGAACATCAAAAAGCGAAATAAAGCGTGGCGCAACGGCTTGGGCTTAAAAAAGCTGCGCCGTGCACAAAGAGTCGTTTCACTCGTCAAGAAAAACCTCGAGCACATCCCCGATGTCGTCGCGGATCACCAGATCCGCGATCTCGTCGAGATCGGTCGCTTCGCGGTTGAGGATGGCAAGCCGCGCGCCGTTCCGCTTCGCACGCACAGGAAAGCCCGCAGCCGGCCAAACCACAAGCGAAGAACCAATGGCAATGAACAAATCCGCGGCCAAAGTCTCGATTTCTGCCTGCCGCATGGGCGCTTCCGGCATCGCCTGCCCAAAGGAAATCGTCGCCGATTTCACCGGGCCGCCACACCCCGTACAATCCGGTGCCGCGCCGCCGGCTCGATCGAATTGTTCTTTCACCCAATCGAGTTCGTAACGGGTTCCACAGTCGAGACAGGTGGCATAGGAGCCGTTGCCATGCAGCTCGATCACTTTGTCTGCAGGAACTCCTGAAACTTGATGCAAATTGTCGATGTTCTGCGTGATGACGGCCGACAGCTTGCCGTCATGCAGCAATTTCGCGAGCGCAAGATGCCCGCGTCCCGGCTTCGCGGCGCGAAAGGAATCTTCCATCGCGAATTTCCGCCGCCATGCTTCGTCGCGCATCTCCTTGCTGGCAAGAAAATCCGAAAACTCGATCGGCCGGTTCTTCGTCCACAAGCCGCCGGGCGAGCGGAAATCCGGGATACCGCTTTCGGTGGAGATGCCGGCCCCGGTAAAGGCGACCGCGCGGCGCGAATCCCGGACAAGCTCCTGCAAATGACAGATTGCGGTGTTGCGGTCTGGAGCGATCATTCTATTTTCCGCTCAAATCCTGTCCGGATTTCCAATCAATCGCTGTAGTTCGGGAGACAAGCCGATGCGTTACCTCCATACCATGCTGCGGGTCCGCGACCTCGACAAGGCCATGGACTTCTACTGCAACAAGCTGGGCCTGAAGGAGTCGTTCCGCATGGAGAACGAAGCCGGGAAGTTCACGCTGGTATTTCTCGTGGCACCCGGGGACGAGACGCTGGTGGCCGATTCGAAATCCGCCGGCCGCCCGGCTCCGCTCGTGGAACTCACCTATAATTGGGGTACCGACGAGGACATGCAGGAGGCGCGCTATTTCGGCCACCTCGCCTATGAGGTCGACGATATCTATGCCGAATGCGATCGCCTGATGAAGGCCGGGGTCACCATCAACCGCCCGCCCCGGGACGGCCAGATGGCCTTCATCCGCTCCCCGGACCTGCATTCCATCGAGCTTCTGCAAAAGGGCAAAGCCCTGCCCAAGCAGGAGCCCTGGGCCTCCATGCCCAATACCGGCCACTGGTAACGCGGCATTTTTGCCCGCTTGTGCGGGACGGCATGCTTTCTTATAAGGGCCGCGGTCTGGTTCGCCGGGCCGTCAGCGCTCCCTTCGTCTATCGGTTAGGACGCCAGATTTTCATTCTGGAAAGAGGGGTTCGACTCCCCTAGGGAGCGCCACTTCCGCACAATTAAGCGAATACTCGCCGCGCCGCGACGCCAGCAATAACGCATTGCTCCAGAACGTCTTTCCGGCCGCGAATGCGGATTCTGCCTTCGTAAACATCGATCCGATCGAGCGTTGAGGACAAAAATGCCTTGCGGTCCGGCGTATCGTGAAAGAACGACACCGGTGCCAACTCCATCGCCGTGCCGCTCGGGCTTGCTGCCCTACGATCTTTTGCGCAAGCGGATCGCCAAAAGCGGCATCAGGCCGACGATTGCCATAGCCAGGGAAGTGCCGACCCACAGCCAGCCGCTGCCGTTCAAGAGAAGGATGACCAGGATTACTCCGATCAAGGCCCCCAGCAGGGCGAGTGTTACGTCCTGTACATTGGGAGAGTGAAAGTGCTTCGCCTTCAGCAAATCTATTCGGAGGATTCCCGCGATCGTCCCCAGTGCGAGCATGGCCGTGAAGCAAAGCCAGCCCAGCACCCACCGGTACAAATTGGCAAACGTGATGGCTGGCCCGTCCGTCGGCGTCATAGCCTGCAGGACCAGCACCGATAGTGTAGAACCAACCGCTACGGAGAAACAGGCTAATGGCAACCAGCGCGCCATCCAGTCCCCGGCGACCGCATTCTGCTGATCGTGCAACATTGAAGGCTCCAGCCCGTGATTTCGGGATCGGGACGGGTTACTGTAAAATTACAATGCAACTTCAATATCATAAGTGTTCGCGCTATTAACGGCCAAGGCGCGTCAGTTTTCCCCGAAAGTACCGTCACCTCATGTCCGGTAGCGATCCGCACGATGGCCACGCCACCCGTCGCGATCTCGTGGCAGGCGCAAAGCTCTCCATTCCCGTCGTCATCTCGGTAGCGCCGTTCGGGCTCCTGTTCGGAGCGCTTGCGGTCGGCAAGGGTCTTTCGGTGTTCGACACCGTCTTGATGAGTGCTGCCATCTATGGCGGCGCGAGCCAGATGGTCG
>CAUJKG010000310.1 GCA_963205465.1 Pseudomonadota bacterium
CTCGTCCATCGCCTCGACGTTGCGAATGACAACCAGCGCCGCACGCGGCTGCTCGATCCGGCGGCCGCGTGGTATGTCGGCAATATTCTCATCGGCGCGCCGCCACCGGAGAATGCAGGCTTCGGCCGCATCGCCTTCAAGACCGGCACATCTTATGGCTATCGCGATGCCTGGGCGATTGGCTTCGACGGCAAAGTTACGATCGCGGTCTGGGTCGGCCGTCCCGACGGGCAGCCTGTTCCCGGCATGATCGGTCGCGCGGTCGCCGCGCCGATTTTATTCGATGCCTTTGCGCGCGCCGCGCCGAAGATCGAGCCGCTGCGCGCGGCTCCCGCCGGTGCGATCATCGCAAGCACCGCGCGCCTGCCATTGCCGCTCCGGCGCTTCACGCCGGCGGGTGAAATGCGTACGCTCGCCGCCAGCGAACCGCCGTTGAAGATCACCTTTCCCATGAATGGCGCGCAACTCGCGCTGGAGCGTGACGGTCCGCTTTCGCCGCCGCAGCCGCTTGTCATCAAGACCACGGGCGGCAACGGCCCCTATCGCTTTCTGGTCGATGGCCGTCCGCTCGGCGAGGCCGACTTCCGCAACGCTGCCTTCTGGCAGCCGGAGGGGCCGGGCTTCGTGCGGCTTACCGTGATCGATGCCAGCGGCGCGACCGATAGCGTCGTCGTCCGTCTTCAGCACTGAACACCGGAAAGTCTTCGCATAGTCTGGAACCGTGCTAAACTATAGCCGGTTACCGGTTGGCCCGTGCTCGAACCTTGGGAGACGAATGAATGTCAGTCGCGCCGGAGAGTTATCAGCAGGGCTATTCGGGTTTTGCCAAGTCCTTGCACTGGATCGTGGCGCTTCTGGTGCTGACGGCGATTCCGGTCGGCATCGCGATGGGCCAGATCGAGAACGCGCCGTTCAATTTGTTCAATTTCCACAAGTCGCTTGGCGTGGCGGTGCTCTTGCTCATGACGATCCGCCTGATCTACCGGATCGTCCATGGCGCGCCGCCGGAGCCGAATATTCCGGCATTTTATCGATACGCCGGGAAGGTAACGCACTGGGCGCTGTATATCCTGCTGTTCCTGACGCCGATCTCGGGTGCGATCGCCAACATGTATTACGGCGCGACGACTCCTTTCTTCGGCCTGTTCGAAATCCAGCCCTTCTTCGTGAAGAACGAGGATACGGCAAACTTCATCTTTGCCCGCCACAAGATCATGGGCTTCACGGTCGGCGTGCTCGCAATCATGCATATCGGCGCCGCGCTCTTCCATTACGTCATCCGCAAGGACGGCGTATTGCAGCGAATGCTGCCGGGAAGCTGAACGCCTGACTAATCTATTCCGGGTTGGACCTGCGCTCGCCCGGGGATGACAGGTTCAACGTAATGGCGGCAGCGCCAGCAAATCCTTGTGCCCGACCACGCAAGTGCCGCCACGTACTTTGCGCGCGGCTTGCCACGAAAGGATCCTGTTTTCAGGAACGCTTGCGGTTTCGCGCACGGCGTTCGCCCAGCCATCGGCAAGCTGCACGATGAGGTCGTGATCCGCGTCGCCAAGCTGCCAGGGGCTGTCGGCCATTTCGGTGTCATAGCCGAGTGACGCAAGCGTCTTTGCCATGAAGCCGATCGCGCGATTTCCCGCCGAAGGGCCGAAGCCTTTCTCTTTGCCGAAATCGCGCTCGAAAGCTTCCATCATCTGTGCGTCGGCTGCGTGCGCAGGCGACCATTGCGCGGTCTCGTCATGCACGAGCGTTGTGTAAAGCGGGAGCCGGTCCTTCGCGAGTGCTGCGCAGAAGCGCTCGATCCATGCTTCGGAAACGAGATCGAACAGCGCGGCGGAGGTGACGAGATCGGGCTTTTGCGTGCCCCACGGCGCGGGATTGGCATTCAGGTCGGCGCGTTTGACTTCGACGCGGATCAGCTTTCCGGCTTTCTCGATTTCAAGCCCGGTCGCGGTTGGCCGCGTTTTGTCGGCCCATGCGCTGATGAATTCCAACGACGCGGCAAGCAACTCGGCGTCGTAATCGACCAGCACCCAGCGCTGGCGCGGACCGAGCGCGAGCGCGGTGCCGCGCAGGTTAGACCCCGCACCCGCGCCAAGATCGTAGATCACCGGCTCCGGTTTGTTTGCGAGCACAGCTGCGGCTCTAGCAAGCAGCGACTGGTCGCGCGAGCGGTGATCGACCGGCTCGCGCAAGCGCAGCCATGTGGCGGAGAAACTCATGCGGAAGCCTTGCTGCTGGCGCGATCGAGCGCTTCGGCGACGCGCTTCGCGGTGTCCGGCCAGCGCGGACGATTTTTGGCATATTCCCACGCCGCGTCCGCGCGTTTTGCAAGCTCGGCGGGCGAGGTGAGGAGACGCCGCAGCGTCAGCGCAAGCTCGCCAACATTGCCCGGCGCGACGAAGACGCCCGCATCTCTCGGTACCGTTTCGACCAGCGCACCGCCCGAGCCGGCAACGACCGGAAGTCCGCGTGCGAGCGCCTCGGTGAACGCCATCCCGTAGCCCTCGAAATGAGAAGGCAGCGCGAACAGCGAGGCGCTGGAATATTCACGCTCGAGGCCGGCATCGTCGAGCGGCCCGAGCAGCGCCGTGCGT
>CAUJKG010000311.1 GCA_963205465.1 Pseudomonadota bacterium
GCTGTCATTCCGGACGCGTGGTCCAGAATCCAGAATAGCTTGCGCAGGCTTTGCTGTATCGCCCCGGAATGACGGAAAAAGCATCCCCGAACGGCGGCTCAATTCATCATGGTTGCGACTAACTCGACCGTGCCGGCACGCGCATCCTGCCGCTTGCGCGTTCGCTCGAGACGGACTGACGCAGTTCCTGATTCCTGCCCCCGATCCGTCCGCTACCGTTCATCTCATCGAGATAGATCGGCTTCGCAAAGTAAAAGCCCTGCGCCAGCCGGATGCGGCTCGCGGTCTGCAAGTAAATGAGCTCTTCGGCACTCTCCACGCCTTCCGCGACCATGCTCATGCCGAGCGATTGCGCCAGCGATTCAATCGCCTTCAGGACGCTCTGGCTGCGCGGACGCTCGTGAATGCGCGTGATGAAAGACCGGTCGATCTTGATTTCGTCGGCGGTGATATCCGCAAGCGCGCTCAGGGAAGAGTATCCCGTACCGAAATCGTCGATCGAAATACGAACCCCGAGCTCGCGCAACATGGGCAGAACCTCGGCCTGAAAGATACCCTTCTCCACGATGGCGTCTTCGGTAAGCTCGACGATCAACCGCTTTGCGTGATCGCTGCCGCGGATAATTTCGACAAAGGCACGCATGAAGCCGAGATCGCTTGCCTGCTTGGCGCCGACGTTGATGCTGATGGTCGTGTCGCTTCCGTAGGCCGCATCCAGCGCGTCGATCGAATGCAACGTTTCGGTGAGGACGAAGTTCGTGATCGGGTTGATCAGCCCGAGTTCTATGGCGAGGCCGATAAACTGGCCCGGCGGATGAATTTCCCCGTCGCTGTCGCGCCAGCGCACCAGCGTCTCGAAACCCTTGACCTCGTGCGTATGCATATCGACCTTGGGCTGAAAGGCGCAGACGAATCGGTTGTCGCGGATGGCGAGCCGCAATCTCTGTTCGGCTTCCATGCGCGTAGCAATTGCCTGCCCCAGGCCGTCATCGAAATAGACCGCCGTTCCTTTTGCACGGCCCTTCGCGCCATACATTGCACCATCGGCGTTGCGGCGAAGAAGCTCGTAGCTCGCTCCATGCGCGGGGTAAAAACTCACGCCGATCGAGCAGGAGCTGAAAATTTCGAAGCCCTCTATATAAAACGGATTCTTCACATCGGCGAGAAGTTGCTCAATCAAACCTGCAATCGACTCCTTGCTGTCATAGCCGCACAACAACAAGACGAATTCATCGCCGGAAATACGGGCCAACATATCGCCGGACTTCAATCTCTTGTTTATGCGCTCACTGATCTTGACCAGAAGCGCATCACCGATTGCATGGCTGTAGTAATCATTGACATGCTTGAAGTTATCGAGATCAATGAAAGCGAGCGCGAACGCATTTCGCGGATACTCCACGATCAATCCATCGACTTCCCGCTCGATTCGCACGCGATCGGGCAAGCCGGTAAGATTGTCGATATGCGCCCGCTCGGTCAGTTGCCGCTCGACCTCCTTATGCGCGGTGATATCCACCGAACTTGAGATCAGAAGCGTATCTTTCGCGATTACGACCGGCGTGTGCGATGTTAACAGAATGCGCTCGCCATCCGCATCCTGCACGCGCGCTTCCGCCGTGATCGTCTCGCCGCCGGCGATAACGCTTTCTTCCCATTCCCGGCGGCTCTGCGCCTCGCTTGCGGAGAGAAAGTCTGCAGGCGAGCTGCCGATCAAGCGCTCAAACGGTACTGCAAGATCGGCAGCAGCAATGGCATTGGCGAGCACGAAACGGCCAGAGCCGTCTTGCACCGTCAGGCTGATCGGCAGGTGATCGAGGACGGCCTTCAGCAGCCGGTGATCGTGAAGCGCAGTTTTCTGTCTGTGGCGTTCAGCAACCGGGAGATCGCCATGTTCGGAAACGAGCGTTGCTAGGCCCGCTGCCGAACAGAGACGGGCAATTGTCACTTCTTCGGAAGTGAACGTGCCCATCGCATCGGTGCGGACCAGCACTACGGCAACCGCCTTGCCGGCGAGCGCCAGCGGCAGACACAGCGCCATCTCTCCAGGCATGAGCAACGCCTGAACGCCGGATCGATGCGCCTCGAACGCCACGACCGTCTGCACACTCATCAATTCACGGAAATCTACACCACAGAAATCGAGAACCCGATCCCTCGGAGCAGTCGCCTCAAGAATTTCAGTGCCGCGTTCCTTTCCCGAAAGCAGGAGCGCACGCGCATAAGGCAGAACCGGATTGAGCGCATGCAGCAGCGACAGCGCATCTTTCGGCGCCATCACGATATTCAATACGGAGATCGTGCCGGAAGAACCGAACGTTCTTCCACACGAAGCAGAGCTTTCCCTGATTTCCGGTTTCGCCTGAGCCGACACCGATCCCCTCACGCCAGCACCACATGTACCGGCAAGAGCTATAGGGAAAAGCTTGGCAATGCGTTGCAGCACGCAGCTGCGAGTGTCCTAGCCTGTAACGATCCGTTAACCCTGTTGCGGACCGCTATTGTTCCGCCAGTAGCGCAAGCACTTTTGGATCGAGGATCTTCAGCTTCCGGCCCTGCAGTTCGATAATCCGGGCACTGCGCAGGCGGCTGATGATTTTGCAGACGTGGACCGCTGTGAGCCCCAGCGCATCCGCAAGTTGCTGCTGCCGCAACGGAAATTCGAAGGCGCCGTCTTTCGCCAACCCGCGTCTTTTAAGGCGAGCATAAATGCCGAGAATGAGGTGAGTAATGCGAGACTCTGCCGAACGTCGACTCAGATCAAAATTCAATTGATCGCGACTCTCTCTTTCGTCAGCGAGCGCCTTGCCAATGATAGAAAGAAAAGCTGGATGGCGGATTGCCGCCGCCTGCAAATCAGCGCGCCGGAATTTGCGGCATGTAACAGGAGACACAGCTTCTATAGCGCGGCCGCCGCAAGCCTCGAACAGATAGTTTATTGAAGCGGTATCACCAGCAATCAGAAACGCTACAACCTGACGTTTTCCGTGGGGGGTGGGGAGCGAGGTGGCGGCCCACCCGCTGCATATCACGGGCACCACATCCGCAAGCTCGCGCTGATGCAGGATGATCCGGCGCGCAGGGAAAGTCTGGCTGACGGATCGCGCGCCCGACTGCTGTTTGACACCGTAGCCGGGGCAACCGCCGAGCTCGCGGGCGATGCAACCGGCACAGGTAGGAAGATAGGGGCCGGCACTCTCGACCTGCGTTGCCGGCAACGACGCAGAACGCGATTTCTCAACGGATTCAATAACATCGAGCATGATCCAGCCTCCGAATCGATAAACGCAAAGGTAGTATATTTATCTGACACAACCAATTAATAAGTTGCATAACTAATAACCACTATCGATGGTTGTATTCAGGCGCAGGGTATACCCGGCTCAAAAACTTAATCTGCGACAAGATTTTCGCAGGCTCAGTGAAAGTCCCGCGACTTCGGCAGGATGCGCACGTTGCGGGGATGATGCGGCACGCGGTGATCTTCCGATTGCAGATGCAGAACCGCATCCGCATCGCCAAGCGGCGCAGCCTCCTCGCCGTCGGACAGGCGACGCAAGTCCGCGCTGCGATCCGCAAACCGCTCCGCAACCAGATGCACGACGCCCTCCTCGCTGCGCTGGATGCGGCCTTCGATCAGAATGAGCCGCGCGCCCATGACTTCCTTCCGGAAGCGCGTGAACGTGTTCTGCCACACCACGACGTTTGCAATCCCGGTTTCGTCCTCGATGGTCATGAAGACCACGCCCTTCGCCGTCCCCGGCCGCTGCCGCACCAGCACCGCGCCCGCACAGCGAAGATAGACGCCGTCCTTTGCGCTCGTCGCCGCCTTGCAGGAAAGCACGCGCTCGCGGTCGAACTGTGCACGCAGAAATTCCATGGGATGGCCTTTCAGCGAAAGGCCGACCGTCTGGTAATCGGCGACGACATGCTCCGGCAGAGGCATAAGCGGCAGCGGCTGCAAGATTTCGCGCGGATGTTCTTCTTCCTTCATCGCGGCAAAGAGCGGCAGCGCATCGTCATCCGGCAGACGCCGCGCCGCCCATAACGCAGCACGGCGATCGAGCCCGATCGAACGAAAGCAATCCGCATCGGCAAGCACGAGGATCGCTTTTTTCGGAAGCTGAGTTCGCTGCGCGAAACTCTCGAGCGAATGAAAGCCATCACGCCGCCGCGAGACGATCTTCTCCTCCCACTTCTCCTGAAATCCTTCGATGTTGCGAAAGCCGAGCCGCAGCGCGAACATCCCGTCCGCCGGCTCCAGAATGTTATCCTGCATGCTGAAGTTAACGTCGGCTTCCCGCGCCTCGACGCCGTGCTCGCGCGCGTCCCGCACCAGACTCGCGCGGGTATAGAAGCCCATCGGCTGCGAATTCAGGATCGCGCAACAAAACGCTTCCGGATGATGGCATTTCAGCCAGGAGGAAATGTAAACAAGAATGGCAAAGCTCACCGCGTGGCTTTCCGGAAAGCCGTAGCTGCCGAAGCCTTCGATCTGTTTGTAGCAGCGCTCGACAAAGCCGCGCTCATATCCGCGCTCGACCATGCGGCCGATAAACTTCTCCTTATATTTCCACATCGTTCCATCGTTGCGAAACGTGGCCATAGCCTTACGCAGGCCATTCGCTTCGTCGGGAGAAAATTTCGCGGCGACGATGGCAAGCTCCATCGCCTGCTCCTGAAACAAAGGCACGCCTTTGGTTCGTCCCAGAATTTCGTGCAATTCATTCGCGGGGCCGTGTTCAGGCGCAGGCGCAGGAAAATGGACTTTCTCAATCCCGTTCCTGCGCTTGAGATAAGGGTGCACCATATCTCCCTGAATGGGACCGGGCCGCACGATCGCCACTTCGATGACGAGATCGTAGAAAGTTTTCGGCCGCATGCGCGGCAGCATGTTCATCTGCGCGCGGCTCTCGACCTGAAACACGCCGAGCGAGTCGCCGCGGCTCAACATCCGATAGACCGCAGAATCTTCCTTCGGCACTTGCGCGAGATTGTAGTCGATATCCTTGTGCAGCCGCAGCAGATCGAGCGCCTTGCGGATGCAGGTGAGCATGCCGAGCGCCAGCACATCGACCTTCATCATGCCGAGTTCGTCGATATCGTCCTTGTCCCATTCGATGAAGCGTCGTTTCTCCATCGCGGCGTTGCCGATAGGCACATGCTCGTCGAGACGGCCTTTGGTCAGCACGAAACCACCGACATGCTGCGAAAGATGGCGCGGAAATCCCAAGAGCTCGGTGGCGAGCGCCGTCGCACGCCGGATCGCCGGGTTTTGCGGGTCCAAGCCCGCCTGTCGGATATATTGATCCGGAATTTCGTTGCCCCAGCTTCCCCAGATGGTGTTGGCGAGCGCAGCCGTGACGTCTTCGGTGAGATCGAGCGCCTTGCCGACATCGCGGATCGCGCTGCGCGGCCGGTAATGAATCACGGTCGCCGCAATCGCGGCCCGGTCTTCGCCGTAACGCTCATAAATCCACTGGATCACTTCCTCGCGCCGCTCGTGCTCGAAATCGATGTCGATATCGGGCGGCTCCTTGCGCTCCTTGGAAAGAAAGCGCGCCAAGAGCACCTTGATCTCAAGCGGATCGACCGCAGTCACGCCAAGCACGTAGCAGATCGCGGAATTGGCAGCCGAACCGCGGCCCTGACAAAGAATGCCTTTCGAATTTGCAAAAGCGACGATGTCGTGCACGGTGATGAAATAATTCGCGTAATCGAGCTTACGGATCAGGCGCAGCTCCTTATGCAGAAGCTTTCGCACCCGCGACGGTTTGAAGCCTCGGTATCTTTTTCGAATTCCTTTCCAGACGAGCCGCTCCAGATAGCGTTGCGACGTCATGCCCGGCGGCACCGGCTCATCCGGATAAATGTAGTGGATCTGGTCGAACGAAAATTCGATCTTGTCGGCGAAGCGAAGCGTCTCTTCGACGGCTTCGGGCGCATCGCGAAACAGCCGCGCCATCTCGAAGCCCGGCTTCAGATGCCGCTCGGCATTGCTTTCGAGCAGGCGTCCGGCTTTTTCGATGGTGGTCTTCTCGCGGATGCAGCTGACGACATCCTGCAAGGCCCGCCGCTCAACCGCATGATAAAGCACCTCGTTGCTGGCAAGCAGCGGCACCCTGGCCGTGCGTGCAATTTCTTTCAGCTTCGCCAGCTGCAGCCGGTCGCGCCCGCGATAGAGCATGGCAGCCAAGAGCCAGACCTGCTCTTTGTTGCTTTCTTCAAGCCGCTGCAGCCATTCAATGAATTTCTCATCGCAGTGCCGCGGCGGCACCACGGCAAGCAGCAAGCCGTAGCGATGCTCCATCAGATCCTGAAAGGTGAGAAAGCATTCGCCCTTGCCGCCGCGCAGGTTTCCTTGCGTCAGCAACCTGCACAAGCGGCCATAGGCTTCGCGGTCGCGCGGATAAGCCAGAATATCCGGCGTGCCGTCGGTAAAACAAAGCCGCGAACCGGCAAGCAGCTTCGGCTTCCACAGCCCCGCTTCGAGATCATTGAAGGTGCGATAGACGCGCACCACGCCTGCGAGCGTGTTGCGGTCGGCAATCCCAAGCGCATGCAGACGGAGATCGCTCGCCTGTGCCGCGAGTTCCTCGGGCCGTGAAGCGCCGCGCAGAAAGGAGAAATTTGTCGTGACGCCGATTTCGGCATAGGCGACGGGTTTGTTCATGCGAAGAGCCCGTGCATGAACCAGCGCGGGTGCTCCGCGTCGGAATAATAAAGACCGTCCCGATAGACCCAGAAGCGGCGGCCTTCGTCGTCTTCGAGTTGGAAGTAATCGCGCGTTTTCGCTTCCGTATCGCACCACCATTCCATGGCAATGCGCTCGGGCCCTTCGGCGCGAACGATCCTGTGCGCTGCACGCCGCCAGACGAAACGCGCGGGCGGACCGTCCGGAATATCCGCCATGGTGTTGTCGATGCGCTCTGGCGGCGACAGCATATGCAGCGGGCGGCGCGGCGCTTCGCCTTCCTGCCGCATCTGCGGCCACAGGCTCGGGCCCCTGCCGCGCTGTGCCGGACAAAAGGCAGCGGCGAGTTCGGGCACGTGGCTGTCGAGCGAAAGAAACCGCGTCACCCGCTCCGGCCCGAAGCGCGCGGAAAGCCGGTCGATGAGACCCGCGATTTCCGCTTCGTCCTGCGACGCCTCCAGGTCGGCCGCCTGATATGCGAGCGGCTCGGTCGCAAGTGCGGAAAGCCGAACCAGATCGAAGCCGTAGCCTGGATCGACCGGATCGGCGAGCACCTCAAGCCGCTCGGCATAATACGCCGCGATCTGCGCCGCATCGCGCAACGGCCTGCCGGTATCGAGCGCTATATGGCGAACGGCGCCGTCGGTGCGGAAGAACGAGGCTTCCAGCCTGCGCGCGCCCTGCCCGCGTTCTTCCAGCAGACTTTCGAGTGTGGATGCGAGCGAAGCGATGGTGCGCAAGATGACTTCGGCAGTCGCGACCGGCTCGGCAAAGCGGCGCTCGGCGACATAATCGGGCAGCGGACGGCGCGGCACGATCGGTTGCGCATTCTGCCCCAGCACCTGTTGCAGAAGAAACGTGAAGGACGCGCCGAAGCGCGCAGTGAGTTCGGAGGAAGAACGGTTCGCGACGTCGCCGATCGTCTTCAGCCCCGCGCGTTGCAGCGCATAGACGATTTTTTCGTCTTGCAGGAACGTCATGATGGGAAGCGGAGCCACCGCTTCGTGCTCGCTGCCGTTCTGCGCAATCGAGCCATCCGCCCCGCGCGCAAGAGCGCGAGCGGCAATCGTGGTGCCGGCAATCGCCGCCTGCACCGCAATATCCTGCTTTCGCACGAAGCCGCAGAGCGATTGCAGCAGCGTCGCTTCGCCGCCGAAGAGATGCGCGCATCCGGTAATGTCGAGAAAGAGACCGCTGGGAAGGTCGAGCGCGACCAGCGGCGTGAAGCGATCACACCAATCGGCGATCGCTTCGATCAGCGCGCGGTCTGCCGTTTCGTCCGCTTCGACCACATCGAGCGCAGGCACGCGCGCACGCGCATCGGCCAGCGGCAGGCCAGAATAGAGACCATGCCGGGCGGCCAGTGCATCGGTCGCGGTCAGTTGCAACGCGTTGTCGATCTTCGCGACGACGACCAGCGGCAGTTCAGCCGGTGGCACTTCTCCGCGGCGCTTCCGGTTTCGCCTGATCCGGTCCACCGCGAGCGAAGGAAATTCGAGCGCGAGAATTCTGCGGGACTTCTCTGAATACGCGGGCATCACTACTCCACTCCATCGCCCACACGCCGGTCTGCCCATGCCGGTTGCGTGCGAGCGTCGCTTCAAACAGAGGATTTCCCCAATCCCCGACAAAATCCGGCGTGGCTTGCGC
>CAUJKG010000312.1 GCA_963205465.1 Pseudomonadota bacterium
ATCAGTATAGGAAACATGAACAGCGTGCCCATCAGCGCGAAGAGCTGGCTCGCCGGCACGCCGGCGGTCTGCCACACGTCGAGCGATGGCGGCACCAGATACGGAAAGTTCGAGATCACGAGCCCCGAATATCCCATGAAGAACAGCGCGATCGCGCACCAGAACGGCATGAACTGATTGTTGTTGCGCAACCAGTGCCAGCACAGGAACGAGAGGATCGCGGTCACGACCGGCACCGGCCAGAAGAACAGGAAATTCGGCAGCGTGAACCAGCGTGCGGCGATGCGCGGATGCTCGAGCGGTGTCCATAGCGATACGATCGCCATGAAGAACAAGACCAGATAAAGCGCGAGCATCGCCTGCGATCGCGCGCGCTGCGCGACTTCGCCTTCGGTCTTCATGATGAGCCACGTCGCGCCCAGTAGCGCGTAGCCTGCAACCATCGCGAGGCCGCACATCAAGGCAAAGGGCGTGAGCCAGTCGAAGCTGCCGCCGGCAAACTGCATGTTTTCGGTCTTTATGCCGGTCACCATGCCGCCGACGATCACGCCTTGCATGAAGGCAGCAACGGTCGAGCCGAGTGTAAAAGCAATGTTCCAGAGAAAGCGGCTCCGCTTCGCGATCCATCGGAATTCGAACGACACTCCGCGCAAGACGAGCGCAAGCAGCATCAGCGTCACCGGCAAATAAAATGCAGGCATGAGGATCGCGTAAGCCGCGGGAAACGCGACGAGCAGTCCCGCGCCGCCAAGCACGAGCCAGGTTTCGTTGCCGTCCCAGAACGGCGCGACCGTGTTCATCATCTGATCGCGCGAACGTTCGTTCTTCGCGAACGGAAACAGGATGCCGATACCGAGATCGAAACCATCGAGCACGACATACATCGCGACCGCGAAGCCGATCACCAGCGCCCAGATCAATGGAAGATACCATTCCATTTTTCAGTATCCCTCAAAGATGATCATGACGCGTTCTCGGAGGCCGCGCTCATCGGCCGGTTCGGCAGACCTTTGTTGACCGTGCCGCCTTCTCCGATGATCGGACCCTTCACAATCAGGCGGTTGATGTAATAGATGCCCATCGAGAACACGATCGCGTAGATCAGGACGTAGAGCAGGAGTGTGGACAGAACCAAGCCGCCCGCGATCGGCGAGACGGCATGCTCCGTGCGCAACAGGCCGTTCACGACCCATGGCTGCCGTCCCTGTTCGGTGACGATCCATCCTGCCGCAACCGCGATGAAGCCGAACGACCATGTGTGCTGCATCGGCCAGAGATACCATCGCGTCTCGAAGAGCTTGCGCCGCCACCACAGGAACACGCCGAAAATCGACGACGCGATCATGAAGAGTCCGATGCCGACCATGATGCGGAACGAGAAGAAGACGTTCTTCACCGGCGGCCGGTCCTGCGGCGGCACGCTTTTCAGACCAGGAAACAATCCGGTGGTCGAATGCGTGAGGATGAGCGACGCCGCATAGGGGATCGAAATCTCGTAGAGGTTCTTTTCGTTCTTCTCGTCGGGCCAGGCAAAGAGTACGAGCGCGGCGGGCTTCGAGCCGTCCCAATGCGCTTCCATCGCCGCGATCTTGATCGGCTGGTGCTTGAGCGTGTTCAGTCCGTGCTGGTCGCCGATGAAAAGCTGCAGCGGCGCCACGATGGCGGCAAAGGCGACCCCCATGCGGAGCATGGTCTTGGCCTCATCCGGAAACTTGCCGGCGAGCAGGTAGCGTGCGCCGACCGCGAGCACGACGAAAGAGGTGGTCAGATAGGCCGCCGTCGTCATATGCGCGAAGCGATAGGGAAAGCTCGGATTGAAGATGATCGCGAGCCAGTCGGCAGGCACCGCGATGCCGTTCTGGATGGCGTGGCCTTGCGGCGTCTGCATCCAGCTATTGGCCGAAAGAATCCAGAACGCCGACATCAGGGTGCCGGCCGCGACCGCGATACAGGCCGCGACATGAAGCGGTTTCGGCACCCGGTCCCAGCCGAACAGCATGATGCCGAGAAAGGTCGCCTCCAGGAAAAACGCCGTCAGCACCTCGTAGCCCATCAGCGGCCCGACGATGTTGCCGGCATAGGCGGCGAAGCGGCTCCAGTTCGTGCCGAACTGGTAGGAGAGCACGATGCCGGAGACGACCCCCATCGCGAAGGAAACCGCGAAGATTTTGGTCCAGAAGCGGGCCAGCCGGTGATAGTGCTCGCGCCCCGAATAGAGCCACATCACTTCGAGCGTCGCGATATAGGCCGACAGCCCGATCGTGAAGGTCGGGAAAATAATGTGAAACGTGATCGTGAACGCGAACTGGAGGCGGGCAAGCAGCAGCGGCTCGATGTCCATGAACGAGGCTCCGCGGACGGCTGATTACATTGATTCCAGTGTAGCCGCGTCTTTGCGGAATGTCCCTGCGGCGTGAATACTTTTTAATCACTGCACTGCGAAGGAAGTTCACCCCGCTCCAGCGGTGGAAAAGTTCCCTCGCGATTCATGGTTCCCGCCGCAAAGCGCTATTCTGCTTTGCCGCGTATCCGGATCGACCGGAGCGAAGAGGGGGTTTTATGGCAAAGGCAAAGAAATCGGGGTCGAAGCCCGAGGCGACGGCGTTCGAGCGCTGGCTCGACAGCTATTTCGCGATCGGCGAGAGCGGTTCGAGCATCCGCACCGAAATCATCGCCGGTTTCACGACCTTTCTCACGATGGCCTATATCATCGTCGTGAACCCCCTGATCCTGGCCAAAGCGGGGATGCCGCAGGGTTCGGTGTTCGTCGCGACCTGCCTTGCGGCGGCGGTGGCGACCGCAGTCATGGGGCTTTACGCGAAATATCCGATCGCGCTTGCGCCCGGCATGGGCCTCAATGCGTTCTTCGCCTTCACCATCGTGCTCACATATAAATATACGTGGCAGCAGGCGCTCTGGGCGGTGTTTCTCTCGGGCGTCCTGTTCTTCATCGTGTCGGTATTGCGCATTCGCGAATACATCATCGACGCGATCCCGATGAACCTGAAGCTCGCGATTTCCGCAGGCGTCGGATTGTTTCTCGCGATCATCGCGCTGGAAAACTCCGGCATCGTGGTCGCGCATCCGGCGACGCTGGTGACCCTCGGCAAGCTCGACCCGCGGCTTCTTGCCTCGTGGCCGGCAATCCTCTGTATTTTCGGCTTCATCCTGATTGCAGCACTCAACTACCGGAAAATTCCGGGCGCAACGCTGCTCGGCATGCTGATCGTCGCGCTCATTGGCATCCCGCTCGGCTTCGCGAAGTTCACCGGCGTGGTTTCGCTGCCGCCTTCGATTTCGCCGACGCTCTTTGCCTTCGACTGGTCGCGCACCTTCGAGCTGACCTTCATCGTCGTGGTGTTAACGCTGTTTTTGATCGACGTGTTCGATAACGCGGGAACGCTGATCGGCGTCACCCATCGTTCGGGGCTGTTGGACAAGAACGGCAAGCTGCCGCGCATGCGCCAGGCGCTGATTTCGGACAGCTTCGCCGCGATGTTCGGCTCCGCGATCGGCACGTCGACCACCACGAGCTATATCGAAAGCAGTTCCGGCGTCGCCGCCGGCGGCCGCACCGGCTTCACCGCGGTCGTGGTCGCGATCCTGTTTTTGCTCGCGCTTTTCTTCGCGCCGCTTGCTTCCATGATCCCCGCTTACGCTTCCGCCGCGGCACTGCTTTATGTCGCGGCGATCATGATGCGGGGTCTTGCCGAGATGAACTGGGACGACATCACCGAATATGCGCCGGCGATTGTCTGCGCCGTCGCGATGCCGCTTACCTATTCCATCGCGACCGGCATCGGTCTCGGCTTCATCACTTACGTGCTGATCAAGCTGCTCGCGGGCAAACCTTCGGAAGCAAGCCCGGCGATCATGGCGCTCGCCGTGCTGTTCGCGGCGAAGTTCGCGTTTACGTGAGCGGTACTCAAACAACAAATATCGTCATGGCAGGGACAAGCCTGGTCATGACGATTTAGTTTAGATCGGCCAGCCCCCGCTTGATCGCCAGCAGATCCTGCCACGCGAGTTTCTTGTGCGCGGGCGAGCGCAGCAAATAAGCCGGGTGGAACAGCGCGATGGCTTTGATCTTGCGCGCGCCCGTGTCGTAGTCGAACCAGCGCCCGCGCGAGCGCGTGATGCCTTCGCGCACCTCCAGAAGCGTGGTCGCCGAAGGCCCGCCGAGACAGACGAGAATATCGGGGTTCACGAGTTCGATCTGCCGCCGGATGAAGGGCAGGCAGATCGCGGATTCTTGCGGCGTCGGCGTCCGGTTTCCCGGCGGGCGCCACGGGATGATGTTGGCGATGTAAGCGCTGGTGCGGTCGAGGCCGATCGCCGCCATCATGCGATCGAGCAGCTTGCCGGAGCGGCCGACGAAGGGAAGCCCTTCGCGGTCTTCTTCCGCGCCGGGGCCTTCGCCGACGAACATGATGCGCGCCTGTGGATTGCCGTCCGCGAATACGGTCTTCATCGCGGTGGTTTTCAGCGCGCAGCCCTCGAAGGATTCGATAGCCTTTCGCAACTCGTCCAACGATGTTGCGTTCGAGGCGAGTTTTCCGGCGTCGCGGATTGCCGCATCCGGCGCGGCGGGCAGACCGCTGTTCCGCGAAGCGGATTGCGGGGCCGATTTTGCAGAAGGCGCGGCGAAAGGCTTTGGCGCCTCCCGCTTCGGAACTTCGAACTGATAGCCTTGCGCCACGGGCGCCGGCGCTGTGAGCCGGTTCGGCGCGATCTCGTCGAGCGCGATATCGACGCCGCTGTCAGCGTAGAAGCGCAGCACGTCGAGCGGATGGAGCGGGGTGTCGGCCATGGCCCGGAAATGAAATCCAAAAGGCCGCGACGTCAATGACAAGCTCGTTGTAATTGGTCCAAAAAACAGGGAAAACCGATCAAAATCAGCCTCACCCGGAGGGTGAACGCCAGTCTCCATCCTTCGGGACGCCGCTGCGCGGCTCCTCAGGATGAGGTCAGAGGAAAAGAGCATGACCGAAGAAAATCAGGAACTGCCCGCCCGCGAAGCGATGGAATTTGACGTCGTGATCGTCGGCGCCGGCCCGTCAGGCTTGGCGGCTGCGATCAAGCTCAAGCAGCTTGCGCCGGAAACTGCGGTGGTCGTCCTGGAGAAGGGCTCCGAAGTCGGCGCGCATATTCTGTCCGGCGCGGTGGTCGATCCGATCGGTCTCGACCGGCTCATTCCGGACTGGCGCGAGGACGGTACCGCGCCGCTGAAAACCGAAGTGAAGGACGATCACTTCTATTACCTGACCAAGACCAGCGCGATCCGCGTGCCGAATTTCCTGACGCCGCCGTTGATGAACAATCACGGCAACTACATCGTCTCGCTCGGCAATGTCTGCCGCTGGCTCGCCGGCCGCGCCGAGGCGCTGGGCGTCGAGATTTATCCGACCTTTGCCGCATCCGAAGTGCTGTTCGACGAGAACGGTGCGGTGAAAGGGGTAGCGACCGGCGACAAGGGCATCGGCCGCGACGGCAAGCCGACTTCGCATTACGAGCGCGGCATCGAACTGCACGGCAAATACACGCTGTTCGCGGAAGGTGCGCGCGGCTCGCTATCCAAGCAGCTGATCGCGAAATTCGGCCTCGATAAAAATTCCGAGCCGCAGAAATTCGGCATCGGCCTGAAAGAACTCTGGAAGGTCGCACCCGAGCAGCACAAGCCGGGGCTGGTGCAGCATTCCTTCGGCTGGCCGCTCGACAGCCGGACCGGCGGCGGCTCGTTCCTCTATCACATGGAAGACGAGCAGGTGATGGTCGGCTTCGTGGTTCATCTCAATTACAAGAATCCGTACCTGAGCCCCTTCGAGGAGTTTCAGCGCTTCAAGACGCATCCCGCGATCCGGGGCACCTTCGAAGGCGGCAAGCGTATCTCTTACGGCGCGCGCGCGCTCACCGAAGGCGGCTTCCAGTCGGTGCCGAAGCTTGTGTTTCCGGGCGGCGCGCTGGTGGGTTGCACGGCGGGCTTCATGAACGTGCCGCGCATCAAGGGTTCGCATAACGCGATCCTCACCGGCATCATGGCGGCCGAGGATGCAGCGAAGGCGCTTGCAGCCGGCCGGCAGCGCGACGAGCTTGCGGAATATGAAAACGGCTGGCGCGCGTCGGCGGTCGGAACGGACCTGAAGAAGGTGCGCAATGTGAAGCCGTTGTGGTCGAAGTTCGGCCTCTATCTCGGCATGATGCTCGGCGGCTTCGATATGTGGACGAACCAGCTTTTCGGCATCTCGCTGTTCGGCACGCTCAAGCACGGCAAGACCGACGCGCAGTCCCTCGACCCGGCCTCGCAGCACCAGAAGATCGATTATCCGAAGCCGGATGGCGTGCTGACCTTCGACAAGCTCGGCTCGGTGTTCATCTCCAACACCAACCACGAAGAGAACCAGCCGATCCATCTGAAGGTGAAGGACATGGAGCTCCAGAAGAAATCGGAGCACGATGTCTATGCGGGGCCTTCCAATCGTTATTGTCCGGCTGGCGTCTATGAATGGATCGAGGAGGCGGACGGCCCGCGCTTCCAGATCAACGCGCAGAACTGCGTCCACTGCAAGACTTGCGACATCAAGGATCCGAACCAGAACATCAACTGGACCACGCCTGAAGGTGGCGGCGGGCCGAACTATCCGAATATGTAAGGGCAAGAGCGCGCGATGTTGTGGCTTGCCGCCGGATTGATGATCGCCGCAGGAATCGCGCATTCCTATCTCGGCGAACGCGCTTTTCTGCCGCGGCTGCTCGCAATGCCGGGTCTTCCGCTTTTGCGCCGAGGCGAGCGTGGCTTTACCGAGCGCGTGATCCGCGCCGTGTGGCATCTTGCAAGTCTCTATTGGTGGTTTGCGGCGGCGGTGCTCGCGATCATCGCCGTAGAACCCGCCAATCCGCTACGGATGATCGCGCTGACGCTCTCTGCAACGATTTTCCTGACCGGACTTGCCTGCATCTATTGCGGCTGGCGGCATCCGGCAATCGTGGTTTTTCTCGCAGCAAGCGCGCTGACGGCCTACGCGGTGTGGTGATCTACCCGAATAAATAATCTTCCGGCTTCATCGCGTGGCGGATGCCTTCGACGATGAGCCAGCCCAGCACGACGCCGAGAAAGTCCGGCGCGAGGTCGGCAATGCGCGCGTAATGTCCGGCTACCGTGGTCTGCGCGAATTCCCATCCCAGAGCGACGAGCAGGGTGAGGGTCGCTGCGAGCCACCAGCGCTTCCATTTATAGGCGAGCACCCCGAGCACCATCAGGAGCGCGCAGCTCGCAATATGCAGCGGCTTGTAAAGTGACCATTCGATCGCGGCCCAGCTGAAGTCCCAGTTGAACTCATAGGCCTTGCGGCCGTAGGGCGCGTGATAGGCGGCCAGGAGGGACGCCGCCGCGAGCATCCAGAACGGCAATTGCCGGATCACCTCGATATCCAGCGACTGCCGCCAGAGCGGTCTCGGCTTGCGCGGGCTTTGCGGGTCTTGTTGTTTCCGTTGCGGCATTTGGTGCGAGATGGACTTCCGGCGCTTTTCGCGGTCTAGAATAGAAGAAAGGGAAACGCCAATGAATCTTTCTTCATCCGCGGCGGCGTCGCTCGCCAAATGGCACGACATGATCGCAAGAGCGGATCTGTCGGACCTCGAACAGATCGTCGCCGAGAATGCGGTGTTCCGCTCGCCGGTCGCGAACACGCCATATCCTGGCAAAAAGGTGGTCTGCATCGTGCTGCGCGGCGCGATGCAAGTGTTCCAGGACTTCTCCTATCATCGCGAACTCTATGATGACGCCAACAGCGTCTGCCTCGAATTCGCGGCGCGCGTCGGCGACAAGGAGTTGAAAGGCATCGATCTCGTGAAATTCGATGAAAGCGGCAAGATCGTTGCGTTCGAGGTGATGGTCCGCCCGCTCACCGGTGTCATGGCGCTCGGTGAGGCGATGAAAGCGGCCGTTGGCCCGGCGATCCGGGCGGCACTCGAGGAGCGCGCATAACGCCTTTGCGTAACACTTTTGCATAGTTGTTGCGCTTGGCAGGGCGGAAACGCTTTCCTACATTCGCGCCGGACCCGAACGAGGCCGCGCCAGCCGCGCGGAAAGCTGCCATTCCCGACCTGAAAGAAGTTGTCAAAGAAATCGCCGCCGACATGGCCGAACGGCCGGAGCGCGGCAAGGTCGCGTCCTATATTCCGGAGCTTGCCAAGATCGATCCGCGAAAGTTCGGTCTCGTCGTGGTGAGCAATGACGGCGAAATCGCAGTAGCCGGCGACAGCGAAGCGCCGTTCTCGATCCAGAGCATCTCGAAAGTTTTCACGTTGACGCTCGCGCTCGGCAAGATCGGCGATCGGCTATGGCAGCGGGTCGGCCGCGAGCCTTCGGGCAGCGCCTTCAACTCCATCGTGCAGCTGGAATATGAGAAGGGAAAGCCGCGCAATCCCTTCATCAATTCCGGCGCGATAGCCGTCACCGATGTGATCCTTTCAGGCCAGCCGCGCGAGGCGCTGGGCGAGATTCTGCGCTTCATGCAGTTCGTCGCCGACGACAACGCGATCAAGATCGACGACGAGGTGGCGGCGTCCGAGCAGCGCACGGGATACCGCAACGCTGCACTCGCCAATTACATGAAATCCTTCGGCGTGCTGGATAACCCCGTGCATTTCACCCTCGGGGTTTATTTCCATCATTGCGCAATCGCGATGAACTGCCGCCAGCTTGCCATGGCCGGGCGTTTTCTCGCGAACAACGGTATCAATCCCTCGACCGGCATGAGCGTGGTCACGCCGGAGCGCGCCAAGCGCATCAACTCGATCATGATGATGTGCGGTCATTATGATGGCTCGGGAGAATTTGCTTATCGCGTCGGCCTGCCGGGCAAGAGCGGTGTCGGCGGCGGCATCCTTGCGGTCGCGCCCGGCAAGGCGTCGATCGCGGTGTGGTCACCGGGGCTGGACGAGACGGGGAATTCCTATCTTGGCAGGATCGCGCTCGAGCAACTCACACGGCGCATGGGCTGGTCGGTGTTTGGGGCGTAAGCTCTTTCTATTGTCGTTCGGGGCGCGCCGTTAGGCGCGATCCGGAGTGACATCAGTGCTTTGCCTTTGCCTTCTGCTCTTCTTTCATTGCTTCCTCGTGATACCAGCCGCTGCCGATTTCGACGGTGGGGAGCGCGTGATCCTGCTGCACGGCGCCGTTCGCAGGGGCGAAGCGGCCGCGGGCGGGAAACTGAAAGATCTTCGCCGATGTGCGTTGGTTTTGTGCAGACATCTTCGAATTCTCCTCGAATACGGTTCGCTTGGTTCAAGCGACATGGGAGAGATTCAGTTCCTTTTGCTCGCTTTTGTCCACGTTTGCCTGACAAAAAAGCAGGGCTTGCATAACATTTGCTCAAAAAAGCGGCTGCTTTGGTGGAGCGCATTTTCGGTGCTGGATAAAGTTCTGTCGCTGACTTTCGTGCCGTTTTCGTGAGCGTGCCCTGAAACGGGCAGCGCTATACCGCAAGAAAACGTCGCGGGAGTGCCCTGGACAGTCACTTCCAACCACTGAGAGATCCCAATGACCAAGTATCGCCTCGAGTATATCTGGCTCGACGGTTACACCCCCGTGCCGAACCTGCGCGGCAAAACCCAGATCAAGGAATTCGCGGACTTTCCGAAGCTCGAAGAACTGCCGCTGTGGGGCTTCGACGGCTCCTCGACGATGCAGGCGGAGGGCCATTCGTCCGATTGCGTGCTGAAGCCGGTCGCCATTTTCAAGGATGCCGCGCGCAAGAACGGCGCGCTCGTCATGTGCGAAGTCATGATGCCCGATGGCGTCACGCCGCATGTTTCCAATACCCGCGCCACCATCCTCGACGATGCTGATGCATGGTTCGGCTTCGAGCAGGAATACTTCTTCTATAAGGACGGCCGCCCGCTCGGCTTCCCGACCGAAGGCTATCCGGCGCCGCAAGGCCCGTATTACACCGGCGTCGGCTACAAGAACGTCGGCTCGGTCGCGCGCCAGATCGTCGAGGAGCATCTCGACCTCTGTTTGGAAGCCGGCATCAACCACGAAGGCATCAACGCCGAAGTCGCGAAAGGCCAGTGGGAGTTCCAGATTTTCGGCAAGGGCTCGAAGACCGCCGCCGACCAGATGTGGATCGCGCGCTATTTGATGATGCGGCTCACCGAGAAATACGGGATCGACATCGAGTGGCACTGCAAGCCCTTGGGCGACACCGACTGGAACGGCTCGGGCATGCACTCGAACTTCTCGACTAAGTACATGCGCGAAGTCGGCGGCAAGGAATACTTCGAGGCGCTCATGGCGCAGTTCGAAAAGAATCTCGAAGACCATATCGCCGTCTACGGTCCGGACAACCACATGCGTCTGACCGGCAAACACGAGACCGCGCCGTGGAACAAGTTCTCCTACGGCGTCGCCGATCGCGGTGCTTCGATCCGCGTTCCGCATTCTTTCGCGAACAATGGCTACCGGGGTTATCTCGAAGACCGCCGTCCGAATTCGCAGGGCGATCCCTATCAGATCGCGTCGCAGATTCTGAAGACGATCTCGGAAGTCCCGGCCGGCGCGAAGAAGGCTGCGTAATTTCGAGCGACCGGAAGCCCGCGTTTCTTCCTCCCCGCGGGCTTCCGGATTTTTCGCAGACTCATTCTCGAATTGTTTTGCCGTTGCAGCGGCAAGCAATCGGCGTCGGTTTCCAGGGCCAATAGGGACGATGTCGCGGGGGAGGTGCGCGGTAGCGCCTCTCCCGATTTTTCGTGCAGCATCAGTGCAGCGCGAAACATAAGTCGCAATCATGACGTAATGCGTGACATGAAATCGTCACTGGCGTCGCGAACTGAATCGGCCTAGCGTTTCTTCATTGGCGAGCGGCTCTAGGTAAAGATCGTCAACTGAGAGACACGCAATTCGCGCTCCCGCCCGTTTTCATAAGGGAGAGTGAAATGTCGAATTTACTGGAGAGCATCAGTGTCTCTTCTGCAAAGCCGTGCTTGGAGCGGCCGGATTGCGGTGTGTGCGGAACGCGCATGCGCATCCGTTTGACCGGCCCGGAAATTCTCGCAGGCAACAAGCAGGCGGTGATCTATATCTGCGAATGCGGTCACGAGCAGAGCTGCGTGGAAGATCTGAAAGCGGAAAGCAGCCCAGGCTGAGGTTCGGAACGCAACGTCGCGTTCTTCAAGCTCTTCCGTTTTTTATCTGTTTGGCTTCGTTCGGATACGCTGCATTGACGAGCCTGCTTTACACTTTGACCGCAACCTGATCTTCGCCACAGAATAGCGGCGAGGGTTGCCGCAATGTTTTCCATCGTCATCTTCGCGCTGACGGCGCTGGCCGAGATCGCCGGCTGTTTTGCGTTCTGGGCTTGGCTTCGGCTCGGCAAGTCGGCGCTGTGGCTGATCCCGGGAACCCTCTCGCTCGTCGCTTTCGCGTGGCTTCTGACCTGTGTGGAGAGCGACGCCGCGGGCCGGGCCTACGCCGCCTATGGCGGGGTCTATATTGTCGCCTCGCTCCTCTGGCTCTGGGTGGTGGAAGGTGCGCGGCCCGATCGCTGGGATGCGCTGGGGGCTGCGGTCTGCCTGATCGGCGCCGGAATCATTCTGTTCGGGCCTCGCGGGGTTCCGGCCTGAGGCTGTCCCGGAAATCTTTTGATTCGCGCGAGGAGCGACTCAGTTAGATTGCCCGCCCATGGCGGCGGGCCAGCACGATAAGAACCTTCGGCGCGAGCTGAAAAAGCACGGGAAACCATCGGCGTTTTCCGGCCTTCGCATCGTGCTGTCTGCGACCGCGATTACCATCGGAATCCTGTTTTTCGCTTTTGGCACGCTGGGCATGCTGATGACGTCCCGCGCGCCGCAAGAGCCGCTCACCAGCAAGTTCGATCCTGCGCCGCCGGTCGTTTCGCAGAACGAGCCGCCGATCGAGTATGAAAATCCTGCACCCGCGCCCGTCGTCATGCAGGAAGAACCCTTGCTCATTCCGGAACCAGCTCCGGTTCCCTTTGCCACGCAGGAAGAGATCGAGCGGCAGGAAGCCGCGCTGCCTGCGCCGCCCGCAGCGGCGGAACCCGAACCGGTCACCGCGAATGCTCCCGTAGCGCCTGCGCAAGAGAACACCGACAACGAGCCCGAGACGACTGCTACGATTCCGGCGCAACCGCAGACGGAGGAACCGGAAGCGGAAGAAAAACCCGCCGTGGTTCCTCGACAGCGCAAAGCGCAGCGTCATGCGCCGCCGCGTCATCGCGGCGTGCGGCGCGCCTACCAGAAAAAAAGCGCCGAGCCGCAGAATCCGCTGATGCAACTTTTCGGCATTCGGCAATACCGATAATTCTTCTTCTACGCACGATAGCGTACGGAACGAAGCGCTATTGCCTGTGTTCCTGCCCCATGGAGATTCACTCCACTAGGGAGAATACAACATGCGCCTCGCCATTGTCGGAACCATCCTCGCCCTCTCGATCAGCGCTGCCGCTGCGCAATCGTCGCCGCCGGTATCCGGTAACAAAGCATTTTGTTTGAAGGGTCCGGACAAGATCGATTGCAGCTTCGACACCATGGCGGCGTGCGAAAAGGGTGTGAAGGATAAATCTCCGGCGGGTGCCAATGCACCGAGCTGCGTCAGCCGCTCCAACGCGCGCTAATCCCGCAGGTTCTTTCGAGAAGTAGTCCAGACGAGTTCGTGCTGGCGAGCGGGAGCCGCATCAATGCGGCTCCCGCTTTTTTGCTGCGGTTAGAACTTCGTCGTGAAGATGATGAGCCAGTTGGGCAGCAAATCCAGCACCCGGCTTTCGATCTGCTTGTCGAGCCCCG
Organism: Pseudomonadota bacterium; assembly: GCA_963205465.1. GTDB lineage: Bacteria > Pseudomonadota > Alphaproteobacteria > Rhizobiales > Xanthobacteraceae. The sequence goes on from CAUJKG010000312.1 coordinate 12,805, forward strand.
TGATCATCAAGACGCCAACCAGGAGAAACGCAGCACCGGCGATTTTCTTGGCATAAGGGGCAACACGCGAAACGCCGCCGCTGCGTGCGGCGAGCGAGCGCGCACCGATCGCCACCAGAAAAAGCACGAGTGCCGCACCGAGTGCGAAAGCGGTCATGCGTGCCGCCGCCGCGAGATAGCCTCCGGCTTCCGCGGCGAGCGAAAGCGCGGCGCCGACCGAGGGTCCGGAGCAGGGCGCCCAGATCGCACCCAGCAGAATGCCCACCGCGAATTGCCCTGCGATGCCGTACTTGCTTGCCCGTGCGGCGAGGTTCGCGCCCGCCGCACCCACCGGCGCGACCATATTGGAAAAGCGCCGTTCGAGTGCCGGAATCAGGAGCACCAGACCGAACACGATCAGGAGCACGGACACGCCGTTGCGCAGCGCAAGTTCGCTGATGCCGAACAAGGCGCCGGTCGCATTCACGAGAATGCCGAGGGTCGCAAATCCGGCGACCAGACCGGCAAGCAGCGCCGCAGCACCAAGCTTGCCGTTCGCGAATGCCGCGGCGACCACGATCGGCAGCAGCGGAAGAATGCAGGGATTGAGAACAGTCAGCGTGCCGGCAAGAAACGCAAGAACGATGGCTGTCATTCTTCAGCCGCCATTTCGATAACCAGGCGGATCGATGCTTCGTCAGTGATCCAGTTGAGGCGCCCGACTTCTTTGCCGCCTGCAAACACCAGGATGATGCTGCGAGAAGTGACCTTCAACGGCTCGAGTGCTTTGCGGTCGTTCGCGGGGTGCGCGCGAAACATCGTTACTTTTGAAAGTTTGGGGTCTTTCTGCAGTCGTTCCAGAATATCGGACTGTACACGGCATACCGGACACCACGACTCATGAGTATGCACGACGACGGGTGCGTTCGATTTCACCAATGCTTCGAACTTTGCCTGATCGAAAGGAAGGAAATCCGCCAGTGCCGCGCCGCTGAACGCAGCAAGAGTAGCGAGTGCAATTACGAGGCGGCGCATTCCGGTCTCCATTTATGAGATTGCCGTAGCAAGGGTCTGTTCGATTCGCGCGGGATCGGTCTCGTAGGAAAGGCGGGCGATCTCCTTGCCGCCTTTGAAGACGATGATAGTCGATTGCCTGAGCACGCGATAATCCGTCAGGAACTGCTTATCCCGGTCGAAATTGACGCGGACGGCCTGCACGCCCTTGTAGACGCTGCCCGCGAGCACGCGCTCCATCACCGGCAATTGTGCCTTGCAGACCGCGCACCAGTCGGCATGGACGTGCACCACGACCGGGCCCCCGGTCGAGAGAATTTTTACCAGGCGATCGGCTCGATACTCCGTGAAGGCTTTGGCGAAGGCGCGGGTCGCTGCAAAGGGGATGGCGATCGCCGCGGCAGCGAGCAGCGTGAAGTTTCGGCGGTTCATGGCGTCTCCCATCCGGTTCCCGAGGGTATCGCGTAACGGCCGCTACTGGATAGCGTCAGCGGGGCGGCTGCGCCCGCGCCAAAACACGGATTGCGATCACAAAGGCGCGAGGAAGCTCGATTTCCATGGTTAGCGGCCCGTTACCAAGTCCTCGCAATTTTACCTGCATATGTAACGGGATACTTCCGTCTCAGGTGTAAAGGTTGCTCCCCGGGGGAAGGACGAAAACGTCCGACCGGAATGAGGGGCTTCCAGTGTTCGCCAGGCTGCGCGGAAGGATCTGGGCATTCGAGGATCGCTTGACGGTTCGCGAGCAGATTGCGCTTGCGACGGCCACGCTTTGCCTGCTGATTTCCTGCGTCATCGCCTTCGGTGCTGCCTATTTCAGCCGTGAAGAAGCCATCCGGCTGCTTAGCCGCGAGATGATCCAGATTTCCGATACCGCGTCCGACCGTATCGATCGTCACTTTCAGAACGTCTTTCATCGGGTCCGTTCCTATACGCAGTTCGACGTGATCCGGTCCGCAGCGGTAACGGATCCGAAGAAACTGCGCGGCACTTTCGACCGGCTGAACGCGAGTTTCCCCGATTACACCTGGATCGCCTTCGTCACCAAGGATGGCGTCATCGCCGCCGCCTCCGATGGCGAGCGCGAAAACGAAATCGTCGTCGGCGAAGCCTGGTTTCAGAATGCGCTGCGGGGCCCCTGGATCGATGACGCGCCCGATCTCGCGGCGCTGGAAGCTGCCACGCGTGCGGGCAACGATACGACCGTTCCTTTCGTGAAGTTCTCGTTCCCGGTTTACGATTACCGGAACGAAGTGGCAGGCGTGCTGGTTGCCGCCATTCACTGGCGCGAAATCGAAGAGATCCGCAGCGCCATGGAGCAGCAGGGCGACCGCCTCGTCGTGGTCTCCAAATCCGGCGAGGTCATTCTCGGCTCCACGAAGCTGCGTGACCGGTATCCGGCCGAGCAGATCGCCGAACTGCGCGCGCAACGCTACGGCGTATTCGTCGATAAGTCTCCGCGAGGAGACATGCTCTCGGGCTATGCGCTGCTCGACGGCCATCGCGATTTTCCGGGCATGGGCTGGGGCGTGATCGCGCGCAGGAACACGGAGGTCGCCTTTGCAGCGGCGCGTCAGTTGTTCTGGACCATCGTTGGCTTCGGAGCTGCGGTGGCCGTTTTCGGTATCGTTCGGGCAAGAATAATTGCGAACCGGATTTCGCGCCCGATCGACAGATTGACCCGCGCAGCCGACCGCATAGGCCGCGAGAACGGCGCCACGAGCCTGCCGCGTCTGCGCGGATCGTCGGAAGTCATTCATCTCTCCACGTCGCTGCGCTCGCTGATGCTGCGCATCGGTTTTGTCGAGCGGCTCACCCAGGAAGCCAAAGCGCGGGCGGCCGAGGACGCCAGACGTTTTGCCGACGATATCGCGAGCCTGCGCAAGCTTGCGGAGACCGATCCGCTCACCAATCTTCTGAACCGCCGCGCCTTCATGGAGGCGGCGGACGACGCGATGCGCTATTACCAGCGCTATGGCCGCTCGATCGCGACGCTTGTGGTGGACATCGATCATTTCAAGATGTTCAACGACGAGTACGGTCATGCGGCGGGTGACGCCGTCATCCGGCGCACCGGCGAGCTGATCGCGCAAACCTTGCGCGACACCGATAAGGTCGCGCGCTTCGGCGGCGAAGAATTCGTCGTGCTGTTGCGCGAAGTGAGCGAACACGAAGCCCACGAACTGGCCGAGCGCATCCGCGTCCTGATCGCCGAGAGCCGGACCAAGGTCGACGACCGGGAACTGGCGGTCACCGTGAGCATCGGCTGTGCCGCGATCACCGAGCACGATCGCGATGTCGAAGAATTG
>CAUJKG010000313.1 GCA_963205465.1 Pseudomonadota bacterium
TGCCGAGCCGCGAAAGCATAGCGGTTGCAACGCTCACATCATGCGCGCTGGGCCGCGCGAATAGCGAACCATGCGCGGTGCGTCCCATCAGCACCACGGATACGACCGAAAACGCGAAAGTGCCGGTATGCACCTGCGGCACGTAAGCAATGACGCGGGCGCGCTCGCGCACCGAGAAGGCCGCGAGCGGCTTGCCGTTCAGCGTCACGTTGCCTGCGCGCGGGGGCAGGAGGCCGAGCAGCGTCTTCAGGAGTGTGGTCTTGCCGCCGCCGTTCGGCCCGAGCAGCGCCAGCGCTTCGCCTTCCTTTACGTCGATGGCAATACCGCTGCCGACCAGCCGGTCGCGATAGCCGATGGAGAGCGCGGTGCCCGAGATCGTCATGACCAGCTTTTCTGCATGCTGGCCAAGAGCCAGATGAAAAACGGCGTGCCGGCAAAGGCGGTGAGCACGCCGAGCGGAATTTCGATGGGTGCCGCGGTGCGCGCGATGGTGTCGATGAAGAGCAGGAAGCTGCCGCCGAGGAGGGCCGCAACGGGAAGGAGTTTCGCGAAGTCGGGGCCGGTCAGCGAGCGCGCGATATGCGGCACGACGAGTCCGATCCAGCCGATGATGCCGGCAGCGGCGACGCTCGCGGAGGTGACGAGCGTGGCAGCAGCGACGATCGCGACCCGCATCGGGCCGGTCGCGACCCCGAGCGCGCGGGCTTCTTCTTCGGGCAGCGACATCACGTTCATGCGGTGACGCAGGAGAATGAGCACGCAGGTGCCGGCGGCGACCAGCCAGAACAGCGAAACCAGATCGGACGCGCTGGTGGCGGCAAGGCTGCCGAGCAGCCAGAAGGTGATGGCGGGAAGCTGGTTATAGGGATCGGCGAGATATTTGATGAGGCCGACGCCGGAGCCGAGCAGCGCGCCGATCACGACGCCGGCAAGCACAAGCACGAGGATCGGATCGCGCGTACGCATGGCCGAGCCGACTGCATAGACGGCGGCGACCGCGACCAGTCCGCCGAGAAAGGCGAAAGCCTGAATCGCAACCACGCCGAGCGAGAAGAAAATGCCGAGCACCGCGCCGAGCGCGGCACCGGAGGACGCGCCGAGAATATCCGGCGACACCAGCGGATTGCGAAACAGTCCCTGGAACGCAGCACCCGCGACGCTGAGCGCCGCGCCGACGAGAAAGGCTGCGACCACGCGCGGGCCCCGCACCTGCAACACCACGGCTTCGGTTGCGGATGAAAGGCCGGAGGGTGTGCCGGACAATTTCGACCACACGACCGCGAACACGTCGCCGAGCGAGACCGGAAAGCGGCCGACCAGAAACGCGACCGCGAAGCCTGCGGCGAGCAGGAAGAGCGAAATTGCAAGACCGGGTATGGCGGAGCGCGTCATCGCGTTACTTAGGACCTCATCCTTCGAGACGCCCGCTTACACGGGCTCCTCAGGATGAGGCTACGCGAAAACCTCATGGTGAGGAGCGAGCGAAACTCGCGTCTCGAACCATGAGAAACGAAAGCTGAGCTTTCCCGGTTCATCCTCGCCCCGAAAGCACGCGCGCAAGCTGCGCCTCGGAAAGATCGACGTGATAGAAGCGCTTGTAGAAATCGAGCGTGATCTGGTTCAGGTCTTCGGGGAAGCGCTCGGGATAGAGAATCTTTCCAAGCCAGCGCAGGCCGATGAGCCGGTTCACCGAAGGCGGAAAATCGATCCAGCCGAAAGGCAGCCGCGGCGAGAGATAGACGCGCTTGTTCTGCACCGCGGCGAGCGCCGACCAGCCCGGCTCGCGATAGATGTTTTCGGCGAATGCCGGTTCGATTGTGAAGATCGCATCCGGATTCCACGTCAGCACCTGTTCGATCGAGACGTTGGCCATGCCGCCTTTGGTGCCGCCCGCGGCATTGCGCGCGAGCAGCTCGATCGATTCCACGTTGATCGAACCGCCGAGCCCGGTTTCCAGCCCGCGTGTGCCGCGTGCGTAATAGACGAGCGGGCGCTCTGCTTGCGGGATCGTGCCGATGCGTTGCGAGACGGTACGGAAGACTTCCTCGGCATAGGACGCGAGCATCTCCGCGCGCTCCTCGCGCCCGGTCAGTTTGCCGAGCAGGCGATAGGTAGCCGCGGTCGCGTCGAAGCGGCCGTCGAGCAGCGCATAAGGAATGCCGGTCTGTTGCCGCACGCGCTCGGCCAGCGAAACGTAAGTCTGGTTGAGCGAGCCGACGTCGAGAATGAGGTCGGGCTTCTGTGCGAGCACGATTTCGAGGTTCGCGGTGTTGCCGCGGCCGGTAATGCGGCCAAGCTCCGGCTTTGCTGCCGCCTCCGGCGTCAGGAATTCGCGCTCGGCGGGCGAGGGCGCGCGCGTCCAGCCGAGCATCAGATCGGGCGCAAGCGTGTAGAGCAGGATCGCGGCCGGCGGGCCCGCAGGAAAAATCCGCGTGACCTTGTCCGGCGTTTCGATGACGCGCCCGGAAGAGTCTTTTACGCTCGCGGCATGAGCAAAACGCGGCGCCAGTGTAAGTGCGGAGGTGCCGAGTGCAGTAGCGCCAAGACCGGCAAGAATCGAACGGCGATCGATCTTCATGAAGTCCCTCACGGGGAACAGGCTAGCATAAACGCAGCATAACGCGCTGCGATCAATTAGCCAGCCAGTACACGCGTGGAGGGGAACGCGATCTCGATCAGCGTGCCGGAGTTGACCGTACTCTTGATCTGGAAGCTCGCGCGGTTCGCTTCGACCAGCGCCTTGGTCAGCGGCAGGCCGAGGCCGGTGCCTTCCTTGGTGTCGCGGCCCGAG
>CAUJKG010000314.1 GCA_963205465.1 Pseudomonadota bacterium
GCATCGCGCTCTTCCGCGATGCATTGTAAAAGGCCGCAAGCACCGCCGAAGCGGAACTTCCCGTTGCGCACGCCTGCGCGGCGGGTTTCTGGCTCGGTGCGGTCGATGCGGTCGCCCGCGCCGACACCTCCCGCGCCGCCGCCATCGACAAGGCCCTTGCCGGCACGCCGAGCCCGGCGACGATCAAGGCGGCAGCCGAAGCGCTTGGTACCCTTCCCGGAGAATAGGCCCCGGCTGGCCATTTCGCAGCGAGACGCCATATAAGCATCGCTACAAACTGTAGCGATGCACTGAAAAAGCCATGAGCGCGCTTCTGAACCGCCCCTTCGTGAAGATGAACGGCATCGGCAACGACATCGTCGTCGTCGATCTGCGCGGCGATTCCGCACCGGTGACAGCCGCTGACGCACAGGCTATCGCCCGCAAGGAAGCGGTGCCCTTCGATCAACTCATGGTGCTCTACCCGCCGCGCGCCGCCGGCACCGACGCTTACGTCCACATCTACAACAATGACGGCTCCGAAGCCGGCGCCTGCGGCAACGGCATGCGCTGCGTCGTCGCGCGCGACGTGAAGGCGAGCGGCAAGCACGACTTCCTCTACGAGACGCGCGCCGGTTTGATCCCCGCGCATTACGAGAACGAAAATACGATCACGGTCGACATGGGCGTGCCGCGCTTCGGCTGGCGCGATATCCCGCTCGCCGAGGAATTCCACGACACCCGCGCGATCGAATTGCAGATCGGTCCGATCGACGCGCCGATTCTGCATTCGCCTTCCGTCGTCTCGATGGGCAATCCGCATGCGGTGTTCTGGGTCGACGACCCTTATGCTTACGACCTCGAAAAGTTCGGGCCGTTGCTCGAAAACCACCCGATCTTTCCCGAACGTGCGAACATCTCGCTCGCTTCCGTGAAGGACCGCGAGCACATCGTGATGCGCACCTGGGAGCGCGGCGCGGGACTTACCAAGGCCTGCGGCTCCGCGGCCTGCGCCGTTGCCGTCTCCGCCGCGCGCACCAGACGAACGGGGCGCAAGGTGCATCTCTCGCTTCCTGGCGGAGAACTCTTCATCGAATGGCGCGAAGGCGACGACCATGTGCTCATGACGGGTGCCGCGGAGTTCGAATTCGAAGGCGTGCTCGACGCGAAGATTCTGAATATGGCGCCGGCGGCATAATGTCGGTCGAAGTCGTTACCTTCGGCTGCCGGCTCAACATCACCGAGTCGGAAACCATCCGCCGCCACGCAGAAGCCGCCAGGCTCACGAATACCATCATCGTGAATTCCTGCGCCGTGACCGGCGAAGCCGTGCGGCAGGCGCGCCAGCAGATCCGCCGCATGAAGCGCGAGCGGCCCGAGGCGAACATCATCGTCACCGGCTGCGCAGCGCAAACAGAAAGCGAAACCTTCGCGGCCATGCCCGAAGTCGCGCATATCATCGGCAATGCGCGCAAGCTGGAAGCCGCAACTTGGACCTCTTCCTTCGGCGCATTCGAGAAAGTGCAGATCGACGATCTCGATTCGGTGCGCGAAACCGCGCTGCATCTTGTCGATGGCTTCGAGGGGCATACCCGCGCCTTCGTGCAGGTGCAGAACGGCTGCGATCACCGCTGCACCTTCTGCATCATCCCTTATGGCCGCGGGCCTTCGCGCTCGGTCGGCGCGGGCGAGATCGTGACGCAGATCAGAAAGCTCACCGAACGCGGCTATCGCGAGGTGGTGCTCACCGGCGTTGATCTCACCTCCTGGGGCAACGACCTTCCGGGCGCGCCGAAGCTCGGCAACCTGATCCGGCAAATCTTGAAACACGTTCCCGAACTGCCGCGGCTGCGCATTTCCTCGATCGATTCCATCGAAGTCGATGAAGATTTTCTTCGCGCGCTTGCCGAAGAGGAGCGCCTGATGCCGCATCTGCACCTGTCGTTGCAGGCCGGCGACGATCTGATTCTGAAACGCATGAAACGGCGGCATCTGACGCACGACGCAATCCGCTTCACGCAGGAAGCGCGGCGGCTCCGCCCCGACATTGTGTTCGGCGCGGACTTTATCGCGGGCTTTCCGACCGAAACCGACGCGCATTTCGAAAACACGCTGCAACACGCCGAAGACTGCGGCCTTGCTTTCCTGCACGTGTTTCCGTTCTCGCCCCGCAAAGGCACGCCCGCCGCGCGCATGCCGCAGCTCGGCCGCGAGATCGCAAAAGAACGTGCGAGCCGTCTCCGCGCCAAAGGCAACGAGTTGCTGCGCCGTCACTTCGCGAATGAGATCGGCAAATCGCGCAGCGTGCTGGTCGAGAGCAGCGGAACCGAAGGCCGCAGCGAACATTTTTTACCGGTAAGGTTTGCACGAGTCTTCGCGCGCGGCACCATCGCCGAAGTACGGATTGCCGGCCACGACGCCAAAGGATTGCTTGCCGCATGAGAATCTCAACATGAGTTTCTGGAAACGCCTCACGAGCGGTCTCGCGCGCTCGGCTTCCCGTCTCGGCGAAGGCCTCAAGCGCATCACGCTGCGTAGCGCCGATCCGAAAACCTTGCAGGAAGTCGAAGACCTCTTGATCACTTCCGACATCGGCATCGAAACCTCCGCGAAAATCGTGAAGGCGCTGAACGACGGCCGTCTCGGCGAGCGCTATGAGGACGCCGACTTCAGAGAGCTGATCGCACGCGAAGTCGAAAAAGTGCTTACGAAAGTCGAGCAGCCGCTGGAAAGTTCCGCGCGCAAGCCCTTCGTCATCCTCGCCGTCGGCGTGAACGGCTCCGGCAAGACCACGACGCTCGGCAAGTTGGCCGCGAAGTTTCACGCCGAAGGTAAAAAGGTCACGTTGGGTGCGGCCGACACTTTTCGCGCCGCCGCCATTGAGCAGCTCAAGCTCTGGGCGAACCGCACGCAATCATCGATCGTCGCGAAGGCGCAGGGCGCCGATCCGGCAGGGGTCGCGTTCGATGCACTGACCAAGGCGCGCGAAGAGAACGCCGACATTCTCCTGATCGACACTGCGGGCCGCCTCCAGAACAAGGAAGCGCTGATGGGCGAGCTTGAGAAAATCGTACGCGTCATCAGAAAACTGGACGAGAGCGCGCCCCACGCCGTGCTGCTCGTGCTCGACGCCACCGTGGGCCAGAACGCGCTGAGCCAGGTCGAAGCCTTCAAGCAGGTTGCGGGTGTTACCGGCCTCGTCGTCACCAAGCTCGACGGCACGGCGAAAGGCGGCATCCTTGTCGCGATTTCCGCGCGGCACGGGCTGCCGGTGCATTTCATCGGTGTTGGCGAGAGCGTCGAGGATCTCGAAGCCTTCTCTGCAAAACAGTTCTCGCGCGCGCTGGTAGGCCTCGACGAGACCGCTTGAAACGGCCGCAATCTTTAGGCAACAGAAAATCCATGACCGACGCCACCGCTCCGAAAAAACATCTCGCGCCGCTGCCGAAACTCGCACTCGATCTCGGGCCGCTGCTTTTGTTCTTCTTCGCGAACTCTTATGGCGGGATCTATTTCGCGACCGGTGCCTTCATGGTCGCGACCGTCATCACGCTCGGCCTCAGCTATTATCTGATCCGCCGCTTTCCGGTGATGCCGATCGTGACCGCAGTGATCGTGATGGTGTTCGGCGCGCTGACGCTGTGGCTGCACAACGACACCTTCATCAAGCTCAAGCCCACCATCATCTATGTGATGTTCGCGATCGTGCTGCTCGCGGGGCTGGCGACCGGCCGCCCGCTGTTTCAGATGGTGCTCGATGGCGCGATCCATCTGAAGGAAGAGGGCTGGAAGAAGCTCACGCTGAACTGGTCGCTGTTCTTTCTGGTGATGGCCGCGGTCAACGAATTCGTCTGGCGCTCCTTCACCACCGATCAGTGGGTCGCGTTCAAGACCTTCGGCTTTCTGCCGCTGACGCTGGTCTTCGCACTCAGCCAGGCGCCGATCATGGCGAAATATGCGATCAAGGATCCTGACGCGAAAAACTAATTCGCGGCCAGCGCCTTCTCGATCTCGGCGCGAACCCGCGCGAGATTTTCCGGCGTGATCGGTCCGACCAGCTTGTAGCGGATGGTGCCGTCGCGCCCGACGATGAAAGTTTCCGGAACGCCATAGACGCCCCATTCGATCGCGGCACGGCCGTCACCGTCAGTACCGATCGCCGCAAATGGATTGCCGAGCTGCGTCAGGAACCGCACTGCATTCGCAGGCTGGTCCTTGTAGTTGATGCCGACAACGCGGATGCGTTTGTCTTTCGAAAGCTGCGTAAGCAGCGGATGCTCGACACGGCAGGGCGCGCACCACGACGCCCAGACATTCACGAGTGTGACGTTGCCTTTCAGCGACGAGGGATCGAAGCCGCCGACTTTCGCGCCTTCGAGCGCGGGCAACGGAATCTGCGGCGCGGGCTTTCCGATCAGCGCGGAAGGCACCACCGTATGATCGCCGCCAATTCGGAAAAAGAAAACCACCGCGAGCGCGAGAAAAATGCCTAGCGGAATGAAGACGGCGGCGCGGCGCATGATCACTTATTTTTTCCGCGCGCGCTGCGCTTCGAGTGCGGCAAGCCGCTTCTTTTGTGTCCGATAGTCCACCGCGATCCAGACGAGCAGCGCGGCAAAAACTAATGTCGCAAAACCGTAGGCGACGGCCACGAAGATGAAGTGCGAAGCGGCCATCTCAACGCGCCTCGTTGGCGGCGAAGATCGTGAGCGTGCGCACGCGACGGCGCAAAAGTTCGTTGCGCATCGCAGCCGTCAGCATGGCGGCGAACAGAAACGAGAAGCCGAGCGCGCAGATCAGGAGCGGCGAGAGATAAGACGAATGCATGGTGGGGCCGCCGAGCCGGAATACCGAAGCGGGCTGATGCAGCGTGCTCCACCAGTCGACCGAAAACTTCACGATCGGAATATTGATGAAGCCG
>CAUJKG010000315.1 GCA_963205465.1 Pseudomonadota bacterium
GCGTCGTGGCCGGGCGCGTAGTCGGTGACCAGCGTCACCACTTTCTTGATGTTGTTCTGCGCCGCCCAGTCCGCGATGACTACGGCCGACTGGCCGAGCGTGAAGCTCGTGCGCACGATATAGGGCGAGCGCTCGGTGATGATCGAGGTGCCTGCCATCATGACGATCATCGGCACCTTGGCGTTGGTCGCGATCGGCGCGGTCGCCATGGCGAGCGGGGTCAGGCCGAAGCCGGTGAGGAAGCTCACTTTGTCGTTCGCGACCATCTCGGTTGCGATGCGCGCGGTGTTTTCCGCGCGGCCGGCGTCGTCACGCACGATCAGTTCGATCTTCTTGCCGGCGACGGTGGCGCCGTGCTGCTGGATGTAAAGGCGCGCGGCGGCCTCCAACTGCTTGCCGGTGGTGGTGAACGGGCCCGTCAGCGGAATGATCAGGCCGACCTTCACCGTCTCCTGCGCCGAGGCGCTGCCCGCGGCGAGCGCGGTTGCCGCGAGCGCGGCGAGAAAGGATCTGCGCAACATAGGGTTTCTTGCTCCCAGGAAAAACGCGGTATTCATGACCGCTGTTCGTGTTGGGCCGGATACTCCGCCAAGTCCTGGAAATTCGCAAGAATTAGTAGGCATTCCTACGGTTCCGGAATGGTCCGGTGCACGGCAAATTCGGCTAGAATAAATGCGGCAAACTATGGAACGGTGCAGACAGATGCGGTTGCGTTTTTACGGCGGCGTAATGGCCGCGTTTCTTTTATTCTTTGCGGTGCTTTTTGCGGGTGGCGCGGAGGTGGCGGCACAGCCCACGAAGACACAGTCAACAAAGACGATGTGCCGCAATACCGGCAGTTTCGAGAAGTGGCTGAGCGATTTCAAACGCGAGGCGCTACAGCAGGGGATTTCGCAGCGCACGCTTTCGCGCACGGCGCATCTACTGGTGCTCGATCAGAAGGTCATCGGCATCGATCGCGGGCAGCGGGTGTTCAGCCAGCCGTTTCTCGAATTCGCCAACCGCATGGCGGGCAGCGGACGCACGCCGCGCGGGCAGGCGCTCATCAAGAAGCATGCTGCTTTGTTCGAGAAGATCGAAGCGCAGTTCGGCGTGCCGGCGCCGGTGATCGTCGCGTTCTGGGGACTGGAAAGCGACTTCGGCGCGGGCATCGGCAAGTTCGAGGTGCTGCGTTCGCTTGCGACCCTTGCCTACGACTGCCGCCGCAGCGAGCGTTTCCGCAAGGAACTGATCGCGGCGCTCAAGATCATCGAGCGGGGCGATCTCACGCCCGACAACATGATCGGTTCATGGGCCGGCGAACTCGGCCAGACGCAATTTTTGCCCTCGCATTATTTCGATTACGGCGTGGATTTCGACGGCAACGGCAAGGTCGATCTGTTGCGCAGCGTGCCGGACGTGCTCGCGACCAGCGCGCATTACATTCAGAAAATCGGCTGGCGCCGCGGCGAGCCGTGGATGCAGGAAGTGCGCGTGTCCGAGCGTATGGACTGGTCGCAGGCAAGCCTCGATATCGAGCACGATCATGCGCAGTGGTCGCAATGGGGGGTTACGCTCGCCAACGGCAAGCTGTTGTCCGCGAACGCACCGAAGGCGTCCCTGCTTTTGCCGATGGGCCGCCTGGGGCCTGCCTTTCTGGTCTATCCCAACTTCCGCATCTTCACGGAGTGGAATCATTCGCTGATCTATTCGACGACCGCGTCTTATCTCGCCACGCGGATTGATGGTGCGCCGGTGTTTCGCAAGGGCAATGGCACGCCCGATAACTTCTCGATGGAGCAGGTGCGCGAGTTGCAGACGCTGCTTGAGAAGGCGGGTTACGACGTCGGCGGCGTCGATGGCCGTTTAGGGGCGCTCTCGCGCAAGGCCGTGCAGCAGGTGCAGATCAAGCTCAAGCTGCCGGCGGATGGCTATCCCACCGAGGAACTGGTGCGGAGGTTGCGGCGGGGGAATTAACCTTATGAATTGTCATTCCGGGGCGGCGCGTAAGCGCCGAACCCGGAATCCAGAAAGCGCGTTGCAGCAATGTATTTCGTTTATTTATTGACGAACAAGCGCAACGGAACGCTCTATCTCGGTGTGACGAGTGATCTGGTGCGACGGGTTCACGAACATAAGCAGAAAGCCGTAACAGGTTTTTCTTCGCGATATAGCGTTGGCCAGCTCGTCTGGTTTGAGGCGCACGAGGATGTAAATGCAGCCATTGCGCGCGAAAAAGAAATCAAAAAATGGAAACGAGCCTGGAAGCTCGCTCTGATTGAGGAAGCCAACTCTGATTGGGTCGATCTCTATGACGATATATGTCGCTAGGCCGTTTCTGGATTCCGGATCGCGCTGACGCGCGTCCGGAATGACAGGAAATTTGAGGACGGAATCACTCCCCCATCGCGATCAGCGTGGCGTCGCCGCCAGCCGCCGCGGTGTTGATGGTGATCGTTTGTTCGGTGGCGAAGCGCGGCAGATAATGCGGGCCGCCGGCTTTCGGTCCGGTGCCCGATAGGCCGCTACCGCCGAAGGGCTGCACGCCTACCACGGCGCCGATCATGTTGCGGTTCACATAGACATTGCCCGCGCCGATCGCGCGCGCGACGCGGCCGGTCATGCGGTCGATGCGCGAGTGAACGCCGATGGTGAGGCGATAGCCTTTCTTCGCGAGCTTCCGCAATTCGACATCGAGATCGCGCTGCTCATAAAGATAGACGTGCAGGACCGGCCCGAAGATTTCTTCTTTCAGATCGTCGAGATCGCCAATCTGAAAGATATGCGGCGCGACGAAAGTGTCGTCTTGCGGCGCGCGGCCTTCATAGAGAGTCCTGGCTCGCGTTTTCATTTGCGCAATATGCGCATCGAGCCGGGACTTGGCTTCTTCGTCGATCACCGGGCCTACATGCGTGTCGAGTTCGCGCGGATCTCCGAGTTTCAGTACTCGCGCGCTGCCCGCGATCATGGCGATGAATTTTTCCGCCGCCTCGCGCGGCAGGAGAAGCAGGCGGAGCGCGGAGCAACGCTGGCCGGCGGAACGGAACGCAGACGTGATCACGTCGTCCGCGACTTGCTCGGGCAGTGCGGTCGCGTCCACGATCATGGCATTGATGCCGCCGGTTTCGGCGATCAGCGGCACG
>CAUJKG010000316.1 GCA_963205465.1 Pseudomonadota bacterium
GGGGGCCGCGCTGAATACAGCCTCCGCTTCAAACGCCTATGTGCTCGCCGACCGCGGCACCTGGCTTTCCTTCAAAAACCGCGGCGATCTCATGATCTCTGTCGAAGGGGACAAGAGGCTCTTCAACCAGTATGGCGTGATCCTCGTGAGCCCCGCGAAACACCCACACGTGAAGAAGGACCTTGCGCAGAGCTTCATCGACTGGCTGATCTCGCCGGAGGGTCAGAAAGCGATCGCCGACTACAAGGTTGGCGGCGAGCAATTGTTCTTTCCGAATGCGAACACGCCCGGGGCGTAATCTGTACCTCTTCCGCTAGGAGAGAATGTCCGCCGGCTCCATGCCGATCGCTCGAATCTGATGCCGAACCTCTTCGTCCTGCAGCGTATCCAGAAACGCCTGCACTGCAGGACGATCGCGGCGGCTTTCCACGACCAGAAAATCGTACTCCTCCGGAGCGATGGGCAGAAAAGCTAGTCCGTAAAGATTTGCCGCGGGTTCGATCGCAACACCCCAATCCGCGCGCGCCTGCACAACACCGACTGCAACAGCGTTGTGCGATTTCGGCTGGTTCGCATATCCGGCAGGCCGGTCTATTCCCGCTTCGGCAAGCAGCTTGTCGACAAGCACACGCGTTCCAGAGCCTGCATTGCGGTTGATCATCACGCTCGATGCGTCCCGCGCGATGGCCCGAATGGCCTCTACGGCCGACTTCCCCTCAAACCGCACATCGCCCTTGCGATAGACCACGCCCTGCATGCGCCGCCAGCCTTTGACCAGCAGCAGTCCCGGCTTCCGCAAATGAGTATTGTAATGGCCTTTGGTCGGGCCTTCATTCGGATCGATCAGATGCACCGGCGCAATATCGCATTCGCCGCGCGCGGCCGCAGATGCGCCGCCCTGACTGCCGATTGCGATGGTCCGCGCTGTAAATCCTCGTTTCGCAATCGCCGAGATTACGATGTCGAGCGCCAGATCATGACTTCCCGTGATCGTGATGTCCGGCGGTCGCACGGCTTTGCCGATTAACGTGACCTTCTGCGTGCTCCCCGCTTCCACCGAGCCCGCAAGCGCATCGATCTCGATGAACCCGTCTGCTTGGGAGAAACTCGTTACCGCCCCCGATCCCTTGGTGCTTGGAAGCGCTACCGTTCCTTCCTTTGTCTGAATAAGGGATACAAGCATGAACTCCTTCCGGCCCAGTTCGGACGACAGGCGGAAGGGAACGGCTGCTTCGACGGCTCGCGTTGCTTCCCTGGGCAGGCCAGCCCAGGCGCGGATTAACGGCGCGACGAAAGCATGGAACGTAAAAATTGCCGAGGTTGGAAAGCCGGGCAACACGACGACCGGCTTGCCTTGCGCGATTGCAAGACAAAGAGGCTTGCCAGGTTTCAGCGCTACCCCGTGAACCAGCACAGTGCCCAGCTCCGAAACCACGCGATGGGAGAAATCACCTGCGCCTTTCGATGTACCGGCGGAAAGTACGATCATGTCGCATTGTCGGATCGCATCCCGCAGCGCGTTCTTCAGAACATTTTCGTCATCGGGAAACGCGCCCATCTGCACCGGCTCGCCGCCTGCTTCCGTGACAGACGCAGCCACGATCGCGCCGTTCGAATCGTAAATCGCCCCCGGTTTGAGCGGCTCTCCCGGCGATATCAGTTCGTCGCCGGTGGAAAGCACAGCGATTTTGGGCCTGCGGACCACCTCGACCTCGGCAATGCCGCAGGCCGCAAGCATGCCGATCTCGCGCGAGCCTATCTGCACTCCATGACGAAGCAAGGTTTCGCCGCGCGCGATATCCGATCCTGCGAAAGAAACGAATTGGCCCGGAACCAAAGTTCGGCGCAGTGCAAGCGCAGGACGCTTTTCCGTCTCGACGAGATCAGTCCATTCGATCATCGCAACCGCATCGGCGCCGCGCGGAATCACGCCGCCGGTCGCGATTGCAGTCGCCGTACCCGGCGCGACCACAAGCTCCGGCGCCACCCCGCAGGCAAGCACTTCTTCATTGAGCAGCAAATGCCGGGGTGACGCTTCACTCGCTCCTATCGTATCGGCTGCCCGCAGCGCGAAGCCGTCGACGTTCGATCGATCAAAGGGCGGCGCATCGACCGGCGCCGCGACATCCTTTGCCAGCACACGGCCAAGGGAGCAGGCAAGCACTACACGTTCAAAGCCAAGCGGCCCCAAATCGAAAGAACGCTCGAAACGCAGGCGTGCTTCTTCCGGCGATACGACCTCAAGGAACTGCTCCTGACGCGCAGCAGCGCGAATTGCATCAAGCAAATCCTCCGAACGAGTTGGCGTCTTGCTGACAGGATCTCTGCTCAAGGAAGTTTTCTCATTTCAACTACCGTGCCGGCAGATGCACCTTCGCTTTCAGCTGGCACGAGGACCCAGCCGTCCGCCTGCATCAATGCACGCAAAGAGAACAAACCACTACCCAGCGGTTCTATCCCATTGGAATTGCGCCGTACAAAGACGACCTCGGTGAGCCCTATGGTCGAAGCAATTTTTCTTAACAGCGAAACTGGCTGCCCCACTTCACTCTCACGGGCATTGGTCAGGCGCACCATCATTTTAAGGCCGACAACCAAAAATACCGCAAGCGCCGCCTCCAGGCGACCGGGAAGCATAAGTACGGGACGACCGTTAATACTACCCAGCGCCGCGGTTTGCCCGGGTGAAACTCCAAACCCATGAAACTCCAGTTTGCCGAGTTGCAGGAGCGATTTCACAGCCTTGTCGTTCCTTCCGGATCCAGTGCCACCAATCGTAATCACTGCATCATAGTGTGAATCGGAAAGCGCTGCTTCGAGCGTCGACGCACTTAGAATTTCTGGAATGCCGCCATTCGCACGCACCGCGTTGGCAATTACCGGACTGATAAAATCCGCGTTTGGTTCTTTAGCAGACAACGCGACAATCTTTACGCGCGGGGCGCGAATGGAAACTGTTTCCAGCTTCAAGGCACGCAAGATCGCCACGTCCATCAGCCGCAAACGCTCGCCCGACCGGCGCAGGATTATGCCTTTCTCTACGTCCCCACGCGCGGGCAAAACTCCCTCACCATGCGCGGCGGATGCAAAGACCTCGGCATGAGCCTGCATGACTGCTAAAGCGTCGAATGGCAGGACTACATCGGCACCCGCCGGCATCTGCTGACCGGCATCCACCCATTGCGGAGCAGGCGCAACGATCGCTGGTGCATACGAACTGGCATCGACAATCTGTTCGGAAGCAAGCGCCCAACCATCGCTCAACGCCGACGCATGCTGTGGCATATCCGATGACGCGATAATGTCGGTGGCAAGAACCGCACCAATAGCAGCATCAAGAACAGTATCCTGTGCGGCAACCGGAGAAACCAGGGCGTCGAGCCGGGCCACCACCTCGGAAAGAGGGCTCAGCACGGTAATATATTGTAGCGCGTCGCTGGGTGCCGTCATTTCAAGCCTTATTCGGACTTTTGCGAGTATGCGCACTTAAAAAAAACTCGAGTCTCTCTCAGTTCTCTAACCGCATCTCTACCAGGTAATTCTCGCCGCCCGCTTCTCATCAAGATTGCCCGGCCTCTCAACCTCACGCATCGTTATGCCCGACGGACCCGGCCTAACTGACTTGGTCCCGCGGGAGCCTTCGACCCGTGCGGCCTAGTTAGAATGACGGCGTTCTAAACCACAACATACTGCAATACTAAATACGAATATCCGCAGCCTTTCGAACGGTTTATGCGCATGGTTTAAGGGCTTCGGCGCCGACCTTGGGCCGTCACATCTGGCCGCATCAAGGCTTGGCTCAAAGGCACCCTAACCATTTGATCCTGCTACAAGGGTAATGTTTTGCCAAGAAAGCTATCCGTAT
This sequence comes from Pseudomonadota bacterium, assembly GCA_963205465.1. Lineage (GTDB taxonomy): Bacteria > Pseudomonadota > Alphaproteobacteria > Rhizobiales > Xanthobacteraceae. The sequence goes on from CAUJKG010000316.1 coordinate 3,866, forward strand.
CGCATGACGTTCAATTTTCTTTGCCGCGCATTGGAAGGAACGGTGCAACAAGAGCAAAAACCAAAGGCGCAGACCACCTGCTCGCTGAAACGATTCTCGCGCAGTGGAAACAG
>CAUJKG010000317.1 GCA_963205465.1 Pseudomonadota bacterium
AGCTCCGGCCAAGTTTCTCTTCGATGTCGAATTCGGCACCGGCGGCCGCTTCGGCGATCTCTCCGGCAATGCCCGCGCAGCCATCGCGGATGCCGAGAAGATCGCCGTCCGCGAGGGCTTCGAAGCCGCGAAGCAGGAGGCGGAGCAGAAAGCCGCGAGCCAGCTCGAGCGGATCGCAACCGACATGAAACTCATGATCGGCCGCCTCGCCGCGCTGGAAACGCAACTCGAACACGAAGCGATCGATGTCGCGGCAGCAATCGCCCGAAAGCTCGCGCCGGCCCTGATGGCGCGCCAGCCGCTCGCCGAGATCGAAGCGCTCGTGGTCGACGTGCTTTCGCATGTCCGCTCGGCCCCGCATGTCGCCGTGCGCGTCTCGCCGGAAATGGCGGAGACCGCGGGCGCGCGCCTGAAGAAACTCGCCGAAGAACGCGGCTTCACGAGCCGCCTCGTGATCCTGCCTGATCCCGCGATTCAAGGCAGCAACTGCCTGATCGAATGGGCCGACGGCGGCGTCTCCCGCGATATGCAGGCCATCAACGCCCGCATCGAGCAAGCAATCCAGAATTTCCTTGGCGTGTCTCCCGGCACCGCCAAAGCGACGGAGCAATAAACCATGGCCGAAACCAAACCGCCGCTGCCGGATCTCGGCGCCGATCTCGACCTCGTCAATCCGGATGCGCCGCCCACCGTGCCGGACGCCGATCACGCCACCAAAACCGCGGCCGATCTCGAAGCCCTGTTCGACGTGCCGGTGCATGTCTCGGCCGTGCTCGGCCGCACGCGCATGGATGTCGGCGATCTGTTGAAGCTCGCACCGGGCACCATGCTCGAACTCGACCGCAAGGTCGGCGAAGCCATCGATATTTTCGTGAACAACCGTCTGGTCGCGCGCGGGGAAGTCGTGCTCGTGGAAGACCGCCTCGGCGTGACCATGACGGAAATCATCAAAGCCGACCGGACCTGACCCGGCGGACGGAGAAACTTATGCGCCTCCTCATCATCGGCACCCTGAAAGGCCAGCTCTCGGCGGCGACCAAGATCGCAATCGATCGCGGCGCTTCCGTCACCCATGCGGTCGACAACGAACAGGGTTTGAAAGTGCTCCGCGCCCGCGGTGCCGATCTCATCATGGCCGATGTCACGCTCGACATTCGCGATCTCGTCACCCGCATTGCCGACGAGCGCATGCACGCGCCGGTGGTCGCCTGCGGTGTCGAAACCGATGCCCGCGCCGCGGTGAACGCGATTCACGCCGGCGCGAAAGAATACATCCCGCTGCCGCCGGACCCCGAACTGATCGCAGCCGTGCTCGCCGCAGTCGCCGACGACGGCCGCGATTTCATCTTCCGCGACGAAGCCATGGCGCGCGTCGTGCGCCTCGCCGCGCAGGTCGCGGGCTCCGAAGCCTCGATCCTGATTACCGGCGAGAGTGGCACCGGCAAGGAGATGCTCGCCCGCTTCGTGCACGTGAAGAGCCAGCGCGCGAAAAAGGTTTTCGTTTCGGTGAACTGCGCCGCGATCCCGGAGAACCTCTTGGAATCTGAACTCTTCGGCCACGAGAAGGGCGCCTTCACCGGCGCGATCGCGCGCCGCATCGGCAAGTTCGAGGAAGCGAGCGGCGGCACGCTGCTGCTCGACGAAATCTCGGAAATGGACGTGCGGCTGCAGGCGAAACTGCTGCGCGCGATTCAGGAGCGCGTGATCGATCGCGTCGGCGGCACGCGCCCCGTGCCGGTCGATATTCGCATCATTGCCACCTCGAACCGCAATCTCGCGGAAGAAGTCCGCGCCGGACGCTTCCGCGAAGATCTGCTGTACCGCCTCAACGTCGTGAACCTGCAGATCCCGCCGCTGCGCGAGCGCCCGCAGGACGTTCTCGAACTCGCGGGTCACTTCGTCCGGCATTACTCCGAGGTGAACGGCGTCGCCGTGAAGCCGCTTTCGCAGGAGGCCAAGCGCGAACTCCTGCGCAACCGCTGGCCCGGCAACGTGCGCGAGATGGAAAACACCTTGCATCGCGCGGTGCTGCTCGCATCCGGCGACGAAATCGGCGTCGATGCCATCCGCCTGCCCGACGGCACTTCGCTTTCTGCGGCCCCGAGCGGCCCGGTCGCGCATGCGCAACAGGTATCCGACCAACTGGCGGCTTCGCTGGTCGGCCGCACCGTCGCGGATGTCGAACGGGAATTGATTCTCTCGACGCTGAAACACTGCCTCGGCAACCGCACCCACGCCGCGAACGTGCTCGGCATCTCGATCCGGACGCTCAGGAACAAGCTCAACGAATATTCGGCGGAAGGCATCGCGATCCCCGCGCCTGCGTCGGGCATCGCGGCGGGCGCGGCGTAAACTTCTTCAAGACCCCTCAACGCGACAAGGCAAAGGCCGGAGGAAACTCCGGCCTTTTTTATCGCAGCGTTAACTCTTCGCTAACCATAAGGCAGGCAATTTTTGCCGGGGGAGCGCGCCCGGAGCATCGGCGCGGAGCAAGAGCATGTCCGACACCGCCGCCGGCGTCAGTTACAAACCAAAAATGCCGACTTTGGGCGAACTCGGCGCCATGCTGCGCCGGGGCGACCTCATGCTCGCGGTCGCGGTCCTCGGCATCCTCGTCGTGCTCATCATGCCGCTGCCGCCGATGGTGCTCGACCTCCTGCTCGCGGTCTCGATCATCCTCTCGGTGCTGATTCTGATGACGGCCCTCTTCATCCAGGGTCCGCTCGAATTTTCCGCCTTCCCGACCGTGCTCCTGATGGCGACCATGTTCCGCCTCGCGCTGAACCTCGCCTCCACGCGCCTGATTCTCACGCATGGCCATCAAGGCACGTCAGCCGCCGGTCACGTCATCGAGGCCTTCGGCAATTTCGTGATGGCCGGCAATTTCGTGATCGGCATCATCGTGTTCTCGATCCTCGTCATCGTGAACTTCGTCGTCATCACCAAGGGCTCGGGCCGCATCGCGGAAGTCGCCGCGCGCTTCACCCTGGACGCCATGCCCGGCAAGCAGATGGCGATCGACGCCGATCTTTCCGCCGGCATGATCACCGAGGAAGAGGCCCGCAGGCGTCGCAAGGAACTCGAAGGCGAGAGCAACTTCTACGGCGCCATGGACGGCGCCTCGAAATTCGTCCGCGGCGACGCGGTCGCCGGGTTGATGATCACGCTGCTGAACATCATCGGCGGCCTGGTGATCGGCGTCGGCCAGGAAGGCCTCGCCTTCACCGACGCCTTCCAGACCTACACGCTGCTGACGGTCGGCGACGG
>CAUJKG010000318.1 GCA_963205465.1 Pseudomonadota bacterium
CCGATGATCGGCTTGCCGGACTGCAACTCCTGCCTGGTTAGCCCGTAATTTAAGTAGCGCTCCAAATAGAGCGCGGTCATCGCGGGGTCGTGGCTATCGTCGAACCAAAGACGAGAGCGCAGTTTCGGCTTTTTCGCGCTGCTGCCGCCGGAATTGGACATCGATCGCCCCCGAAGAACGTCAAATAGCTGTTGCGGAAGACTAGTCGGCTCAAAAAGATAGCGCTACCATTTTCTTGCATTCCGCTGCTGCGTTTCCCGCATTCAGGAGCTGTGCAGCGTTGAACTCTGGCGGACTATCAGTTCGAAGCCGAGATCGACGACAGGCGTCCCGGTCCGGCGTCCCTCGATCGCCTCGATCAGCATGGTGACGGCATCGCGCCCCATCTCGTAGCGGTTGGTGCGAACGCTAGAAAGCGAGGGGACGGCGGTCGCCATGAACTCCATGTCGTTGAATCCGACGATCGCTAGCTTATCCGGGACCGCAATCCCGCGGCGCTGGCATTCGAACAGGACGCCGAGCGCAAGGTCATCGTTGATACAGAATACGGCATCGAGATTGGGCGCTTGCGCGAGCAGGTCGCCAAGCAGCATACCGCCCAGCGTCATCGTGGTAGGCGTCGAAGTGGTCAGGATGAGGTTTGGGTCGAAGAGATCGGCATCCTTCATGGCCTTGCGGTAGCCTTCAAGGCGGCGCTGCACCCGCGGATCCATCCGTGCGCCGAGAAAGCCGATCCGCTTCCGCCCGAGCGCGATCAGATGAGAAACCGCAGCAATAGAAGCATCAAAATGCGAAAACCCAACCATCATATCGACCGGGTCGGGTCCGAGTTCCATGATCTGTACGATGGGGCAGTTCATGCCTTCCATCACCGCGCGCGACTCTTCGGTCTGGTTGATCCCGGTCACGATGAGGCCGGCCGGCTTCTGCGCCTGGAACAGCCGCAGCAGTTTCTCCTCCTGCAGAATGCTGTAGCGCGTGTTCACGAACTGAATGGTGTAGCGGCTGCCTTCGGAGGCATCGTAAATTCCGCGTAGCACGTCGTTGAACACGTTGTTGGTCAGTGACGGTATCAGGACGCCGATAACTTCTGTGCGCTGCGAAGCAAGTGCTCGCGCTGCAAGATTGGGAACATAGCCGAGTTCTTTCGCAGCGCTTTCAACTCTTTCGCGCTTGCTAACAGAGAGCGCCTCGGGATTTCGAAAGAACCGCGAGGCGGTAATCGGGCTTACACCGGCAAGTTTTGCAACTTCGGTGAGGCGGATTGGTCCTAATTTTCTTCCTTTGCGCGGCATTTCCCGTTCATAACATGGCGTAAGGTTGATTGACAGCGCTACCATGAACCGCCACACTCTTTGGTAAAGCAAGAAGAGCAGCGCGCTTTTGCGCCGAACCTGCCTGTGTTGTTCAGGGAGACACAGCAATGGCGTCCGTGCAGATACGCGACGTGCGCAAATCCTTCGGCGCGGTAGAAATTCTGCACGGCGTCAGCGTTCCGATTGAGGACGGCGAGTTTGTCGTGCTGGTCGGCCCCTCCGGTTGCGGGAAGTCGACATTGCTTCGTCTGCTGGCGGGGCTGGAGAACATCACCTCGGGGACGATCTCGATTGGAGGGCGCGTTGTGAACCACGTGCATCCGAAAGAGCGGGACATCGCAATGGTGTTCCAGAATTACGCGCTCTATCCGCACATGACGGTGGCGAAGAACATGGGCTTTTCGCTCATGCTGCGGGGCGCCAGCAAAAGCGAAATTCAGCAGCGCGTGCAGCGGGCCGCAAGTATTCTTGGCCTGGAGAAACTGCTGGAGCGTTATCCGCGCCAGCTTTCCGGCGGACAGCGCCAGCGCGTCGCGATGGGCCGCGCGATCGTGCGTGAACCCCAGGTCTTCCTGGTCGACGAGCCGCTGTCCAACCTCGACGCTAAGCTGCGCGTGGCTATGCGCACTGAGATGAAAGAGCTGCACCAGCGGCTGAAGACTACGACGGTCTATGTCACGCACGACCAGATCGAGGCCATGACCATGGCCGACAAGATCGTCGTCATGCATGACGGCGTGATCGAACAGATGGGCGCTCCGCTCGATCTTTACGACCGGCCGGTCAATCAGTTCGTTGCGGGCTTTATCGGCTCGCCGGCCATGAACTTTCTGAATGGCAAGATAAGAGCGAACGGCTCCGCCTATGTGGAGACCGCAAGCGGCGACAAACTTCCGTTGAAAACGTTGCCTTCCGGCATGGAGGGGCAAGAGATCGTCTACGGCATTCGCCCCGAGCATTTCGAACTGGGCGAGGGTGGTTTGTCCGCCGACGTCGTGGTGGTCGAGCCGACCGGATCGGAAACCCAGATTGTCGCGCGGATCGGCGATCAGGAAGTCATCGCCATATTCCGCGAGCGCCAGAGCGTGAAGCCTGGCGACAAGATTTCACTGCGTCCGCGCGCGGACGTGGCTCACCTCTTCGCCAAAGATAGCGGAAAAAGAATCTAGCGAAGTCCAAAACGATACTGTCCTCGGGAGGAAAGCATGGACAAGAAACTGGAAATGAACCGCCGTTCGATCCTGAAAGGCTCGGCGGCCGCGGCTGCGGTCGGTGTCACCGGCGCAGATCAATTGCTGAACTTTGCTACCGCCTGGGCACAGGCGTCTCCGTTCAAGCCGGAGCCGAAAGCGCGCATCAACGTGCTGCGCTGGCGGCGTTTCGTCGAGGCGGAAGACAAAGCCTTCATGGCGATGGTCGATGCCTTCCAGAAGGCGACCGGCGTCACGGTCAATATCTCGAACGAGTCGTTCGACGACATCCAGCCGAAGGCGTCCGTTGCCGCCAATACCGGGCAGGGGCTCGACATGGTGTGGGGCCTTTATTCGCTACCGCATCTCTTCCCCGAGAAGTGCCTCGACATGACCGATGTCGCGAACTACCTCGGCAAGAAATATGGCGGCTGGTTCCCGTCCGCCGAGGCTTACGGAAAATCCAAGGGCAAGTGGATCGGCATTCCGGTCGCGACCACAGGCGGTCTCGTCAACTATCGCAAGTCGGCATGCGAGAAGGCCGGTTTCAAGGACTTTCCGAAAGACACCGCCGCTTTCCTCGAGCTCGTGAAGGCGCTGAAGAAAAACAATACGCCGGCGGGCATGGCGCTCGGTCATGCCTCGGGTGACGCCAACACCTGGCTGCACTGGGCCTTGTGGGCCTTCGGCGGCAACCTCGTCGACAAGAACGACAAGGTCGTCATCAACTCGCCGGAAACCGCGAAGTCGCTGGAATACGTGAAGGCGCTCTACGATAACTTCATTCCGGGCACGGCATCCTGGAACGACTCTTCGAACAACAAGGCCTTCGTAGCGGGCGAGCTCTACCTCACCTGTAACGGCATCTCGGTCTATGTCACAGCAAGCCGTGAAGCCAAGCAGATCGCCGAGGACATGGATCACGCCTATATGCCGATCGGGCCGATCGGACGTCCGACCGAACTGCATCTGGCGTTCCCGATCCTGACGTTCTCCTTCACCAAGTTCCCGAACGCCTGCAAAGCCTTCGCAGCATTCATGCAGGAGAAGGAAAACTTCAATCCGTGGATCGAGGCGGCAGGAGGCTATCTCTCGCACTTCCTCGCCGCCTACGACAACAATCCGGTCTGGACCAAGGATCCGAAGAACACCGTCTATCGTGATGTTGCCAAGCGTACGCTGACGCCGGCTGGTCTCGGCACGCTCGGCGAGAAGGCCGCAGCTGCAATCGCGGACTTTGTCGTGGTCGATATGTTCGCGAACTACTGTACCGGCCGCGAAGACGTGAAGGGCGCAATGGCAATCGCCGAGCGTCAGGCGCGACGTATCTATCGCTGATACTACTACGCGGCGGTGCGGATGACCGCGCCGCCGCTTCTTTCTCCAACAGGCATCGCGAGCCCGGATGAGTGCGGTCGAAGAAACCAGAAGAAGCGCGACGCTGGCCGAGCCTTCGCTGTGGTCGCGGTTGAAATCCAACCGCAACTGGCTTGCGATCTGGTTCATGCTGCCGGCAGCACTCTTTCTGCTGTTGTTTCTAGCGTGGCCGCTTCTGCTCGGTATCTGGCTTTCGTTCACCGACGCGCGGCTCGCGCGCCCCGGCAACTTTATCGGGCTGGAGAATTACGAGTGGCTATGGGATGACAGCATCTTCTGGCTCTCGGTCTTCAACACGCTGCTCTATACCATCGTCGCGAGTATCATTAAATTCGCGGTCGGGCTTTATCTCGCGCTCCTCTTGAACCGGCATATGCCGTTCAAGGCCATCATCCGTTCGGTAGTCCTGATCCCGTTTATCGTACCGACAGTGCTATCCGCGATTGCCTTCTGGTGGATTTACGACTCGCAGTTCTCGATCATTTCCTGGTCGCTCCGACAGATGGGGCTGATCCAGCAGAACATCAATTTTCTCGGCGACGGCAATTGGGCACGCGCCAGCCTGATCTTCGCCAATATCTGGCGCGGCGTGCCATTCGTGGCGATCACGCTGCTCGCGGGCCTGCAAACCGTCTCGCCGTCGCTCTACGAGGCGGCAACGCTGGACGGCGCGACGGCGTGGCAGCGCTTTCGCTACGTGACCTATCCGCTGCTGACGCCGATCATCGCGGTGGTCATGACGTTCTCGGTGCTCTTCACTTTTACCGACTTCCAGCTGATCTGGGCGATGACGCGCGGTGGACCCGTGAACGCGACGCATCTGATGGCGACGCTTTCCTATCAGCGCGGCATCCTCAGCGGTCGGCTGGGTGAGGGCGCTGCGATCGCAACCGCTATGATCCCGTTTCTGCTTGCGGCGATCATGATTTCCTGGTTCGGACTCCAGCGCCGCAAGTGGCAGCACGGTGAAGGCAATGACTGACGCAGTCGCCAAAGCCGCAACGGAGGAGGCCCGCGCCGACGCGAAGGAGGGCATGACCTATCTTGAGTCGGTGCCAATGCGGATCGTCACGCTCTGGCTTCCGCTCGGTCTGATCATGTTGATCCTGCTGTTTCCGTTCTACTGGATGGCGCTGACGTCGGTGAAGCCGAATGCGCAGTTGATCGACATGGAGAAGCACAATCCGTTCTGGGTTGTGGAGCCCACCCTCGATCACATCAAGAAGCTCTTGTTCGAGACGAACTATCCGACCTGGCTCTGGAATACGATGTATGTGGCTGCGGCCGCGACCTTTCTGTCGATCTTTGCCAGCGTGCTTGCGGCCTATGCCATCGCGCGATTGCGCTTCAGGGGCGCGCAGACGGTCGGCGCACTGATCTTCATGGCCTATCTCGTGCCACCGTCGATCCTCTTCATTCCGCTCGCCTCGGTCATTCATTTCTATGGGCTGTTCGATTCCCCGCTCGCCTTGATCCTGGTCTATCCGACGATCCTGATCCCGTTCTCGACCTGGCTCTTGATGGGATATTTCAAGACCATCCCGTTCGAGCTCGAGGAATGCGCGCTGATCGACGGCGCAAGCCGCTGGCAAATTCTCACCAAGATCATCGTGCCGCTGGCCGTACCGGGGTTGATCTCGGCCTTCATCTTCTCGTTCACATTGTGCTGGAACGAGTTCATCTATGCGCTCACGTTGACGACCTCGGTGCAAAACAAGACTGTGCCGGTCGCCATTGTCAGCGAACTCGTGGACGGCGACGTCTACCGCTGGGGCTCGCTGATGGCGGGTGCGCTGGTGGGTTCGCTGCCGCTGGTCGTGCTCTATGCGTTCTTCGTCGAGCATTATGTGTCGGCGATGACCGGAGCGGTGAAGGAATAAGCCATGCATGTTCTGATTTTGGGTGCGGCCGGCATGATCGGGCGCAAGCTCACCGAGCGCTTGCTCAAAGACCGGCGCATTGCCTCGCGCGAGATTTCGCGGTTGACCTTGCACGATGTGGTCGAGCCCAGCATCCCACCGAACGCGCCGTTTCCGGTCAGCGCAGGCGCTTCCGATTTCTCTATGCCGGGCGAGGTGGAAAAGCTGATCGCGTCACGCCCTGACATGATCTTCCATCTTGCCGCAATCGTATCGGGTGAAGCGGAAGCCGATCTCGACAAAGGCTATCGCATCAACCTGGACGGCACGCGCTACCTGCTCGACGCAATTAAAAAGACCGGCGATGGCTACAAGCCGCGCGTGGTCTTTACGTCATCCATCGCCGTCTTCGGTGCGCCGTTTCCGGATGCGATTGGTGATGAGTTCTTCGAAACGCCGCTGACGAGTTACGGCACGCAAAAGGCAATGGGCGAGTTGATGCTGGCCGACTACTCGCGCCGCGGCATTCTGGAAGGGATCGGTATTCGCCTGCCGACGATTTGCGTTCGTCCTGGCAAGCCGAACAAGGCGGCGTCCGGTTTCTTCTCGAATATCATCCGCGAGCCCTTGAACGGGGAAGAGGCGGTTCTTCCCGTCTCGGAAGATGTGCGGCACTGGCACGCCTCGCCGCGCTCGGCGGTCGGGTTTCTGACCCACGCCGCGGCAATCGACATCGCTACGCTGAATAACCGGGTAAACCTCTCGATGCCCGGGCTGTCGGCTACGGTAGGCGAGCAGATCGCCGCACTGGAACGCGTCGCTGGCGCGAACGTCGTGAAGCGAATCCGCCGCGAGCAGGATTCGGCGATCATCCGGATTGTCGCCGGCTGGCCCCGCAATTTCGATACGTCTCGCGCAAAATCGCTCGGCTTCACGACCGCCGAACAGTCGTTCGACGATATCGTGAAGCTGCATATCGAGGACGAACTGGGCGGGCAGTTCGTCGCCTAGCTGGGATCAGCTCGTGCGCTTTTTGCCTTCTTCGGCCAGATAATCCATCGCCGCCTGCACGCCGCCTTTCTTGTGCGGAACGCCGGTGAGGCCGAGCGCCATTTCCGTCAGCGCGAGCGCGCCGAGCAGGGTGCCGTCGTTGATGTCGCCGAGATGACCGATGCGGAAATACTTTCCTGCATAGGGGCCGAAGCTCGCGCCATAGGAGATATCGAACGCGTCGAGTGCCGCCGCGCGGAACTGATCCGCGTTGTGGCTCTCGGGCAGCAAGATTGCGGTGATGGTCGAGGAATAGTGCTTGGGCTCCTTGCAGAGGAGTTCGAGACCCCAGGTCCGCGCGGCGCGGCGCGTCGCCTCGGCGAGGCGGTCATGGCGCGCGAACACGTTCTCAAGGCCCTCTTCGTGGAGCATGTCGATCGACTCCGCGAGGCCAAATAGAATGTTGGTGGCGGGCGTGAAGGGGAAGTAGTTGGTCTTGTTCATCGCGATCATTTCTTCCCAGCTCCAGAACGACTTCGGGAGCTTCGAAGATTTCGCGGCGGCAAGCGCCTTGTCGCTGACCGCGTTGAACGAAATGCCGGGCGGCAGCATCAGGCCTTTCTGCGAGCCGCCGACCGTGACGTCGACACCCCATTCGTCATGGCGGTAGTCGATCGAGGCAAGCGAAGAGATCGTGTCGACCAGAAGCAGTGCCGGGTGGCCCGCGGCGTCGATGGCCTTGCGCACCTCGGCGACGGGCGAGACCGAGCCTGTCGAGGTCTCGTTGTGAAGAACGGCGACCGCCTTGATCTTCTTGTCCTTGTCCTCGCGCAGCTTTGCTTCGATCGCTTTCGGATCGGCGCCGGTGCGCCAGTCGCTTTGGATGAAGATGGGAACCAAGCCGAGTTTCTCGGCCATCTTCTTCCATAGGGTACCGAACTGACCGGTCTCGTACATCAGCACATGGTCGCCGGGAGAGAGCGTGTTGACGAGTGCTGCTTCCCACGCGCCGGTGCCGGACGATGGATAGATAATGACCGGGTTCGTGGTCTTGAAAATGGTCTTGACGCCATCGAGGACGCGGCGCGCGAGCTTCGCGAAGGCCGGTCCGCGATGATCGATGATTGGCATGTCGATCGCGCGCTGCACGCGGTCGGGGATCGGGGACGGTCCTGGAATCTGGAGAAAATGCCTGCCTGCGGTGCGCGAACGATTAGACGCCACGGTGATCCCCCGGTATTCTGAAATGCGCGAACGATGCGCGTGATGAATAATAAGAAGTTGGCCAGTCCTGTGAATTATCCGTGCATCCCGGTCAAGCAGCGTTCAAGCCGCAGCCACCATGCAATCGAAGTGGGCGGTGCAATATGAACGTAATGATGCCGAGCCTTGAGCGTAAATTGCGCCGGGAAATCTCGGGCGACGTTCTGTTCGATGCCTTTAGCCGCGGCCGCTACGCAACTGACGCATCCCATTATCAGCTGACGCCAGTCGGCGTTGTTGTGCCGCGCACGATAGAAGAGGCGAAGCTGGCGATTGGCTTGGCCAATCAAGAGGGGGCGACGGTAACGGCGCGGGGCGGGGGCACCTCGCAGTGCGGGCAGACCATCAACCACTCGCTGGTCATCGATTGCTCGAAGCACCTGAACCGGCTGCTGGACCTGGATGTCGAAGGCAGGCGCTGCGTGGTCGAGCCTGGCATCGTGCTCGACGACCTGAACCGCCAGCTTCGCAAGCACGGCTTATGGTATCCGGTTGACGTCTCGACCGCTTCCCGGGCGACCATCGGCGGCATGGCCGGCAATAACTCCTGCGGCGGCCGCTCGCTCCGCTACGGGACCATGCGAGACAACGTGATCTCGATGGACGCTGTTTTCGCGGATGGAAACTCCGCCCACTTCGGCAGGGCCAATCGTGATCTTTCCGATATTCCTGAATCTTCGCCCTTGCGGCCGCTCGCGGGAGAGCTGCTTGCGATCGGCGCGCGTGAAGCGGCGGAGGTCGAAGCGCGCTTCCCCAAAGTGCAGCGCCGCGTCGGCGGCTACAATCTCGATGCGCTCGTGCCGGGCCGGAACGATCTCAACCTTGCGCATATCCTGATCGGATCGGAGGGCACGCTCGCCTTCACAACGCAGATCGAACTCAAGCTCTGGCCGGTGCTCGGCAAGCGCATCGTCGCCGCCTGTCACTTTGGCAGCTTCTACGAAGCGATGAACGCCGCACAACATCTGGTCAAGACCGGGCCGATCGCGGTCGAACTGGTCGATCGTAGCTTGATCGAACTCGCGCGCGAAATCGCGATGTTCAGGCCGACGCTGGAGAAGTTCGTTCGCGGCACGCCGGATGCAATTCTGCTGGTCGAGTTCGATTCCGGCGAGGAGGAGAACAAGAAGCGCCTCGCGCATCTGCATGACGTCATGAGCGATCTCGGGATCGGTTGGAACCGGCAAGGCGCGCAGTGGGGAGGCGTCGTCGATGTGACCGATCCTGCCTTGCAGGCTGCCATCGCCGAGCTTCGTGCCTCCGGCCTCAACGTCATGATGTCGATGAAGGAGCAGGGCAAGCCGATCTCGTTTGTCGAGGATTGCGCGGTGCCGCTCGAGCATCTCGCCGACTACACCGCGCGGCTCACCGACATCTTTCATAAACACGGCACCCGCGGCACCTGGTATGCGCATGCCTCCGTCGGATGTCTCCATGTGCGGCCGGTCCTCAATCTCCGGCAGGAGAAAGACGTAAAAGCTATGCGCGCCATCGCGGAGGAAGCCTTCGCCATGGTGCGCGAATACAAAGGTTCGCATTCCGGCGAGCATGGCGACGGCATGACGCGCTCCGAGTTTCACGAGCCGATGTTCGGCAAGCAGTTGGTGCGCGCCTTCGAGGAAGTGAAGGAGCGCTTCGATCCCGAAGGGCTGTTCAATCCCGGTAAGATCACTCACGCGCCAAAGTTCGACGACCGCGCTAACTTCCGTTACGCGCCGGGCTATGGGCTCTCTGATCGCGAGCCTGCGCTCGACTGGTCCGACTATGTCGGCGGTGCCAAGGGTTTTCAGGGCGCTGTCGAGATGTGCAACAACAATGGCGCCTGCCGCAACAGCGCCGGCAACGTCATGTGTCCGAGCTATCGCGTGACGCGCAATGAACGTGACGTCACGCGCGGGCGTGCGAACACGTTGCGGCTCGCGCTATCCGGCCAGCTCGGGAAAGACGCCTTCACGTCCGAAGAGATGATGGAGACGATGAAGCTCTGCGTCTCCTGTAAGGGCTGTCGCCGCGAATGCCCGACCGGCGTGGACATGGCGCGCATGAAGATCGAGGTGCTGGCTGCGCGCGCGAGCGCCTATGGCTATTCGCTGCGCGAGCGGTTGGTCGGCTGGCTGCCGCGCTACGCGCCGTGGGCCGCGAAGTTCGGCTGGCTTCTGAATCTTCGCGATGTGGTTCCGGGTGCCGCCAGAATCTCCGAATGGCTTACGGGGTTCAGTGCGCGCCGGACCTTACCGAAGTGGCGCTACGACGTGTTCGAGGAAAAGCAGTCCTCTGCCGGCGCGGATGAAAAGGAGGTCGTGCTCTTTGCCGATACCTTCAACCGCTATTTTGAGCGCGAGAATCTGGATGCTGCCATAGGCGTGCTGGAGGCGGCAGGCTATCGCGTTCACGTTGCCGGTGACGGAGGGAGAAGGCCGCTTTGCTGTGGCAGAACCTTCCTCTCTGTCGGTGCGGTCGCCCAGGCCAAGGAAGAGGCGCAGCGCAGCGTCGAAGCGCTCCTGCCGTTCGTCGCGCGTGGCGTATCGGTGGTGGGACTGGAACCGAGTTGCATCTTCGGCTTCCGCGATGAAATTCCGGCACTACTGAAATCCCCGGAAGCGGCTGCGCTTGCTGGCAAAGTCATGCTGTTCGAGGAATTCTTGAGCAGCGAGCGCAAGGCGGGGCGTATGAACCTTGAACTGAATCCGCTAGGCAGCAAAGCGCTGTTGCACGGTCACTGTCACCAGAAATCCTTCGGGGTCATGTCGCCGGTACAGGAAGCGTTGAAGCTGGTGCCGGGATTGGAAGTCGAGACCGTCGAGTCGAGTTGTTGCGGCATGGCGGGCAGCTTCGGCTATGGCGCGGAAACCATCGACGTGTCGCTTGCGATGGGCGAACTTAGTCTGTTCCCCGCCGTGCGCAAGGCGGAGAAAGACACCGTCATTGTCGCTGACGGCACCTCATGCCGGGAACAGATCGGTCACGGCAGTGGCCGGCGCGCTGTGCATGTCGCGCGCGTGCTGGCGCAAAGCCTTGCTAAAAAGAATGTCGACGAAACACGAAGCACATAGAAATTACGAGGAGCCTGAAATGGCGGAACTGACACTTGTAAAGGCGCAGACCATCGTCAGCGCGGGCCTGAAATACGCACGCGATGCCGGTTTCAAACCGATGGGCATCGTTGTGCTGGATGCGCGCGGCGCGATGGTCGCCTGTGCGATCGAAGATAATTCCAGCCTCCGCCGTTTCGATATCGCCCACGGCAAGGCGCATGGCTGTCTCGGTATGGGCATCGGCGGGCGCGCGGTGGAAAAGCGCATTCTGGAGCGCCCGCATTTCGGTGCGGCGCTTGCCCATGTTTTCGACGGCGACTTCATCCCGGTTCCGGGGGGCGTATTGATCAAAAATGCTAGCGGCGCGATCATCGGCGCGGTCGGCGTTTCCGGCGATACCTCGGAGAACGATGAGGCGGCCGGCGTCGCGGGCATCAAGGCGGCGGGACTGGTTGCAGACGCGGGGTAGGGCTACCGAAAGGAGAGCGCTATGAGCGGCAGCGTTACGTATAAAAAAGACGGCTTGATCGCGACCGTCACCATCGAGAACGAAGGGCGCTTGAACGCATTGTCGCTGCCGATGTGGCGACAGTTACGCGCCGCCTTCGACGATCTCGCGCACGACCGCGAAGCCACGCGCTGCATCGTGCTCAGGGGTGCAGGTGAAGCCTTCGCATCCGGTGCCGACATCGCCGAGTTCGAGCACGAGCGCTACGACATCGATACCGCGCGCGCTTACGGCAAGGCAATCCATCCCGCGCTGCTCGCGATCTCCGAATGTCCGCATCCGGTGATCTCGATGATCCACGGGCCTTGCGTCGGCGGCGGTCTTGAAATCGCCGGGCGTACCGATATCCGCATCTGTGACGACACCGCGCGCTTCGGCATCCCGGTCAACCGGCTCGGGCTCGTGGTGGCCTATGCCGAACTGAAA
>CAUJKG010000319.1 GCA_963205465.1 Pseudomonadota bacterium
GCAAAAATCGCCGACTGGCTCGCGGAACAGCCGAAGCTGAAGAAAGTGATCTATCCGTTCCGGAAAGACCATCCGCAATACGAGCTTGCCAAGCGCCAGATGAAAGGCGGTTCGACGCTCCTGTCCTTCGAGGTCGAGGGCGAACAGGCAGGCGCGTTCCGTTTCCTGAACGCGCTGCGCATCATCCGCATTTCTAACAATCTGGGCGATGCCAAGAGCCTGATCACGCATCCGGCGACGACCACGCACCAGCGCTTCAGCGCGGAAGCGCGGGCGCAGATGGGCATCGGCGATGGCATGCTCCGGGTCTCGGTCGGGCTCGAACATCCGGACGACCTGATCGAAGATCTCGCTCGCGGGCTCGAGGCACTCTGATACAATCGGAATCATGTATCGCGCGACCACCCGCAACATCCAGGTCACGGTAACCCCGGAATATTCGTCCGAGCGTTCGGCGCCGGACGAGGGCGAATATTTCTGGGCTTACACCATCGAGATCCTCAATCTCGGCAAGGAAACCGTGCAGCTCGTGTCGCGGCACTGGAAGATCGTGGACGCGAACGGCCGCACCGAAGAAGTGAAAGGCCCGGGCGTGGTCGGCGAGCAGCCGGTGCTGCATCACGGCGAGCGCTTCGAATACACGAGCGGCGTGCCGCTCAAAACGCCGTCCGGCCTGATGTCCGGCACCTACCAGATGATCACCGAAGACGGCGACGATT
Organism: Pseudomonadota bacterium; assembly: GCA_963205465.1. Lineage (GTDB taxonomy): Bacteria > Pseudomonadota > Alphaproteobacteria > Rhizobiales > Xanthobacteraceae. Next base: position 720 of record CAUJKG010000319.1, read on the forward strand.
TCGACGCGGTGGTGCCGGCGTTCTCGCTCGATGCGCCGTCGGTAAACCGGGTGATGCATTAGCGTCGGCGGTCACGCCGCGCGCACGGCCCCGAATGGCATCAGTCATTCTCGCCAATTTCGGTGAAAAGGAAACCCGCCGGGGTCTTCGTAAAGACGAAGATGTCATTCTCGCAGAAAATGAAAAAATTGTCGTTATTAAATCCGTCGCGGTCATAGACAGCTTTTCCGCGTTGGATGCAGGTTCGGGTCTTCGCTTTGAAAAAGCTCGGATAAATCTTCGCGCGAAATTCTGCCGCGTCGGCCGCGTTACTCCCGAACGGGAATCTCGTCATACCCGCGATTGCGGACGCATCGTTCGCCTTCAGCGCCGCCCGGAATTTCGCGATGAAAGCGTCGAATTCCTTTTGCACCGCGGGCGAGGCAACTTCCGTCTTCGGCGCCTGCGCGAAGGCTGGAGCAAAATTCAAAAGAGCAATCGTAAGCGCGATTTTCAATAAGGCTTTCATGACTTGCCTCCGTTCCCGAGCACACGGCCGGGACAATGCGATTACTTCGTTTCCGCCTCTACTTCGTCCGGCTCAAACGGATAAACCCGCCCGCAGAATTCGCAGGTCACGACGATCTTGCCGTCCTTGACCATGCTGTCGCGGTCTTCCTGCGAGAAGCTCTTCAGCATGTCGTGCACGCGGTCGCGCGAGCAGGAGCATTTCGCTTCGACCGGCATGGGATCGAACACGCGCACGCCGCGCTCGTTGAAGAGCCGCCACAAGAGCCGCTCGCTCGATAGCGAAGAGTCGAGCAACTCGTGATCCTCGACGGTCTCGACCAGCGACTTCGCTTCGATCCAGGCGTCGTCCTCTTTCACTTCGTGCTTCGGCGTGCCTTCCGGCGCGTCGCCCGGGTCGATGTCGCTTTGCTGCGCGCGCGCGGCTTCCGGCGGCAGGAACTGCACGAGCAAGCCGCCCGCGCGAAGCCGCATCTTTTCGCCGGCCAGCATCTCCTCACCGACCGCGAGGCGGACGCGGGTCGGGATCTGCTCCGAATTATGAAAATAAGTGTGCGCCGCCTCTTCGAGCGAAGTGCTGTTCAGCGCGACAATGCCCTGATAGCGCTGCGCGCTCTCGCCGGTCTCCACCGTCATCGCCAGATGGCCATTGCCAAGCAATTCGCCGGTGCTCGCCTTCCCGGCGGCGTCGAGACGCTTGCGATTGAAGCGGGCATAAGCGCGCACCTTCTCGGGCGCGACCACGTCAACCACGATAAAATCGATCACGCCGTCGGTCTGCGTTTGCAGGATCAGCCGTCCCGCATCCTTCAGCGTGGAGCCGAGCAGCACCGCAAGCGTGATCGCTTCGGACAGTGCACGCTGCACCTGCGGCGGATAATTGTGGTTCTTCAGCGCATCGTCGAGCACATGACCGAGCCGCACGGCGCGGCCGCGCACGTCGAGCGGCTCGACCGCAAACGGCAATACCTTGTCGTCGTCGGGCTGTTGGCTCGGCAGACGCGCGGCTTCTTCCGCGCTCATGCTGCCGGCACTCCCATGCACCAGGCCAGAATGCCCTTCTGCGCATGCAGGCGGTTCTCCGCCTCGTCGAACACCACCGACTGCGGGCTATCGATCACCTCGTCGGTGACTTCCTCGCCGCGATGGGCGGGCAGGCAATGCATGAAGATCGCGTCAGGCTTTGCGCGTTTCATCAGCGCGCGGTTCACCTGATAGGGCTTCAGGATGTTGTGGCGGCGCTTGGCTTCCTTGTCGCCCATGGACACCCAGGTATCCGTGACGATGCAATCGGCGCCTTCAACCGCCGCTTCCGGATCGCGCATGAACTTGATCGCGGCGCCCTGCTCTTTCGCCCATTTCATGACCGGCGGCTTCGCCGCGAAGTCGCGCGGGCTTGCAACGTTGAGTTCGAAGTCGAAACGCGCCGCGGCATGCACCCACGACGTCAGCACGTTGTTCGCATCGCCGGTCCAGGCGACCTTCTTGCCCTTGATCGGCCCCTTATGCTCCTCGAAAGTCATCACGTCCGCCATCACCTGACAGGGATGCGAGAATTTCGTGAGCCCGTTGATGACGGGCACGGTCGCATTCGCGGCCAGCTCCTGCAGCGACTTGTGATTGAGGATGCGGATCATGATCCCGTCGACATAACGCGAAAGCACGCGCGCGGTGTCGGCGATGGTTTCGCCGCGGCCGAGTTGCATTTCGGCGCCGGTGAGCATGAT
>CAUJKG010000320.1 GCA_963205465.1 Pseudomonadota bacterium
CTCGAACAGCGCGCGATGATCGACGCCGAGCAGACGCAGGAAATCCGTGCGCCCGCGCTCCATGAAGCGCAGGTAGCTCGCGTGATAAACGACGCCGGAAAAATCCGTGTCCTCGTAATAGACGCGGACCGCCATGACATGGGCGCCATTCTCGATGCGCCCCGCGAGATCGGGCCAGACGTGCGGCGTCTTCATTCTTCACCCTGATCGAACAGCGGCATCTGCGCGGTGTCGCGCTTGGGCTCCTGCAGGCCAAGATGCTTGTAAGCATGCGAGGTCATCATGCGCCCGCGCGGCGTGCGCTGGATGAAACCGCGCTGGATCAGAAATGGCTCGATGATGTCTTCGAGTGCATCGCGTGGTTCGGAGAGTGCGGCCGAAATCGTCTCGATCCCGACTGGGCCTCCGGCGTAAAAGTCGGAGATGATGCGCAAGTAACGCCGGTCCATGGCGTCGAGCCCGGCGCCGTCGACTTCGAGTTGCGAGAGCGCGCGATCCGCCGCTTTCGCGTCGATGGTCGCAACCTTATCCACCGCCGCGAAGTCGCGCACGCGCTTGAGCAAACGTCCCGCGATACGCGGAGTGCCGCGCGCGCGCTTCGCGATTTCGCGTGCGCCATCCTTGCTGATACCGATGTTCAGAACCCGCGCGCCGCGCTCAACGATGGTTTCGAGTTCGTCGACTTCATAGAAGCCGAGCCGCACTGGAATGCCGAAGCGGTCGCGCAACGGCGTGGTGAGCAACCCCGAGCGCGTGGTCGCGCCGACCAGCGTGAACTTGGCAAGCTCGATCTTCACAGAACGCGCCGCCGGCCCCTCGCCGATGATGAGATCGAGCTGGAAGTCCTCCATCGCCGGATAGAGCACTTCCTCGATATGCGGATTGAGACGATGAATTTCGTCGATGAAGAGCACGTCGCGCTCTTCCAGATTGGTCAGAAGTGCGGCGAGATCGCCGGCCTTCGCAATCACCGGGCCGGAGGTGGCGCGGAAGTTCACGCCGAGTTCGCGCGCAACGATCTGCGCGAGCGTGGTCTTCCCCAGCCCCGGCGGCCCGACCAGGAGCACATGATCCAGCGCTTCTTTCCGCGACTTCGCCGCCTCGATGAAGACGGAAAGATTCGCGCGCGCCTGTTGCTGGCCGATGAATTCGGCAAGCCGCTGCGGACGCAAATGCGCGTCGGCGGAATCGTCGTCGCGTTGCTCTGCGGATACGAGACGGGAGTTCATGCGCTTTCAGTCTGCCGATTCCGAAACGGCCACAAGGCGAGATTGGCAAGGAGATAGCATAGCAAGGCGGAGCCGACATGCACGATGACAAAAGTTGTCGCTACCCAAGGGTCGGTTCGATCGCTGATTTTCCCCGGCACAAGAATGAAAGCGATTGCGGTCACCGCACCAGCGATGACAACGGGCCAGAAGCGGACCAGTTGTCTCCGATTGAATGAAAATGCGGCAACGAGGCCCGTCAACGCCGCCTGCACGACCCCTAAGAGATAGGCAAAGCCCGACAGGAACGCGAGGCCGAACAATGATCGAATGGATTTGAAGTCGGGGACAAATTTCCAGCCGCCGACGTAAAGCGAGATCAAAAGCAGCACCGCGAACCCCGCGAGCGGACCGACCGCGGTAAAGATCAAGAACGCGGCCACGCGTTTCCAGACCGGCAGCGGCGCGGCGTTCACCGCGCCAGTTCCTTCAGGCCCAAACGGATCAGCGTTTCAACCGGCGTGTTCTCGTCACCCGACGCACGCACGGCGGCGGCAACGGCAGCGCTCGCCTGAATCTCTCCATAGCCGAGATGCACGAGCGCGGAGACCGCGTCAGCCACCGGTTGCGGCGCACGCTTCTCGCTAAGCTCACCCTGCAACTGCACCACCGACGGATCGACCGTAGCGAAAGCCGGCGCTTTGTCTTTCAGTTCTGCGACGATGCGCGCAGCCAACTTCGGCCCCACGCCCGGCGTGCGCGCGACCGCCGTCTTGTCACCAAGCGCGATCGCATTCGCAAGCTCCGCAGGCTTCAGCGTGGACAGCACTGCGAGCGCCACGCGCGCGCCGACACCCTGCACGCTTTGCAGGATGCGAAACCACTCGCGCTCCAGATCGTTGGTGAAGCCGAACAGCTTGATTTCCTGCTCGCGCACATGCGTTTCGATGGAGATGGTCGCGGCTTCCCCGGCGGGCGGCAGCGCCTGCAGCGTGCGCGCCGAACAATGCACGACATAGCCGACGCCATGCACATCGATCACGACGAAGTCGTCGCCATAGGTGTCGATCACACCGCGCAGCTTGCCGATCATGCTCAGGCTCCTCCCACCACCCGCGAGAGAATATCCACGCTACTCCGGTGATGCGCGTGACAGACCGCAATCGCGAGCGCGTCAGCCGCGTCGTCGCTTTGCGGATCGGCCTTCGGCATCAGCACGCGGATCATCAGCCGGATCTGCGCCTTCTCGGCGCGGCCGGCACCCACCACCGTTTTCTTGATGAGGTTCGGCGCATATTCGGCGACCCGCAGCCCCGCCTGCGCGGGCACCAGCAAGGCGATGCCGCGCGCCTGCCCCAGTTTCAGCGCCGCGCGCGGATCGGCATTGACGAAGGTTTCTTCGACCGCGGCTTCATGCGGCAGGTGCCGCTCGATCACCGCGGCAAGACCTCTGTGAATGAAGGCAAGCCGTTCGCTCAAGGACTCGCGCTCGTCGGAATTCACCGAACCGCAAGCGACGAAGGCAAGCTTCGACCCCTCGCATTCGATGATTCCCCAGCCGGTGCGGCGGAGACCGGGGTCGATACCGATGATGCGATTCGCGCGGATCATAGCTGCGCTGATAACTCCGCTATCGAAGCCTGCCTAGGCGGCATGCTAGGGCTCGGGCCGCAACAAGGCACGCCAATTGTCCTCCCTTATCCCCGCATTCGCGCCCTTCCTGGATGACCGTCTCGCTATCGCCGCCCTGATCGCCTTCACGTCGGGCGTGGTGCGCGGCTTTTCGGGCTTCGGACAGGGCATGATCTATGTGCCGCTGATCGCCGCGCTGTACGGGCCGCGGCTCGCGGTCACGACGCTGCTGCTGATCGACATCTTCTGCTCAGTTCCATTTCTGTTTCCGGCGCTGCCGCACGTGCGCTGGAAGCAGATGCTGCCTTTGGCCGCGGCTGCCGCCCTGACCATTCCGCTCGGCACGCTGGTGCTGCTCTACATGGATCCTTCGCCGCTGCGCTGGGTGATCGCGATCGCGATCGTGCTTTGCGTGACGTTGCTGGCGAGCGGCTGGCGCTATCGCGGCACACCCGGCACCCCGGTAACGCTCGGCGTTGGTGCGGTCTCCGGAATCCTGGGCGGCGCGATCCAGATCCCGGGGCCCCCGGTGATTCTGTTCTGGCTGAGCGGCACGCTTTCGGCGGTCGCAGTGCGCGCGAACTTCATCGCCTATTTCGCGCTGTTCGACGTGTTTTCGATCGCCGTCTATGGCTGGAGCGGCCTGATGACGAACGAGGTCTTCCTGTTCGGGCTTCTGATGTTCGTGCCATTCATCGCCGGGGCAGCAGGCGGCGCGATCATCTTCATCTTCATGTCGGACAGCAATTACCGCGCCGCCGCCTATGTGCTGATCCTGATCGCAGCGGTCCTGAGCCTGCCGCTATTCGACGGGTTTCTTCGCTGAAAAGAATTCATTCAGTACCCCGCTCGCGAGCAGCACGCCTGAGCCGGTCGTCACCACGCCGAAGATAGATGCCGCGTCCGGAATTTCCTGAAGCACCGGAATTGCGATCAGCGTCGCGAGTGCAGGCACCAGCGCAACGAAAGCCGCCGCACGCGAAGCGCCGAGCCGGGCAATCCCGATATTGTAGAGCACCAGCGCGACAAGACCGGAGCCGATGCCCTGGATCAGCGCCTGCAGCAGGATCTCGTTGATCGCTCCCTGCCGATAGGCATCGATCAGTTGCGGTCCGCCGAACGGCAGAACGACAAGCGTCGACCAAAATCCGATCAGCGCAGCCATTTCGATGGCGCTGATGCCGACGAGCCGGAACGAAACCGTATAACAAGCCCACCACCGCGCGCCGACCAGCAACATCGCATGGCCGATGCTGACCTCGGTGCTTGCGGCAAGCAGGCTTCTGCCGCCGACAATCGCGACGCCGGCCGCACAGAGCGCGAAGCCAGCCGCTCGTGCCCAGCCTAGGCGCTCCTTGAAAACCACGACGGAGAGGAGCGCCACGAGCAGCGGCATCGTACCCGGCACCAGCGGACCGATATCGGCCGCAGGCGCACGCCGCATGGCGTAGCCCATGATGATCAGAAACGGCAGCCCCGCACCCATGACGCAGAGCAGAAACGGAATCGTCTTGCCTTTCGGCCACAGGCTGATGCGAAAGAGCACGGGCGCGAGAATGATTGCAGGAATGCCGACCCTGAGCAGCGCCACCGATGCCGGCGTGAGTGCGCCGATGACCGCGTGACGCGTCAGCACGACCCAAGCGCCCCAGATCGTTACGGCAGAAACAACCGCTGCATAACCGAGGGCGCGGGACGATCCGTTCACGCCGAGAGCTTCGCCATCAGCGATTCCGAGATTTCGAAATTGCCATAGACGTTCTGCACGTCGTCGTTCTCTTCGAGATTTTCGACGAGCTTCATCAGCTTCTCGCCGGCTTCGTCGTCGACCACGATTGTGTTCTGCGGCCGCCAGATGAGCCCGCTCTTCTTCGGCTCGCCGAACTTCGCCTCCAGCGCCTTCTGCACTTCGTTGAGGCTCTCGATGGCCGTGACGATTTCGTGGCCCTCGTCGGAGGAGATCACGTCGTCCGCACCAGCCTCGATGCCGGCTTCCAGCATCGCGTCGTCGCTCGCCTTGGCGCGGTCGTACTCGATGAGCCCGATATGGTTGAACATGAAGGAAACCGCACCGGTTTCCGCAAGCGAGCCGCCGCTCTTCGTGAAGAAGGAACGCACTTCCGAGACCGTGCGCGTACGGTTGTCGGTAAGCGCCTCGACGATCAGCGCAACACCGCCCGGACCGTAGCCCTCGTAGCGAATGTTGTCATAGTTATCGCCTTCGCCGCCCGCCGCTTTCTTGATCGCGCGCTCGATATTGTCCTTCGGCATGTTTTCCGCGCGCGCAGCGATGATGGCGGCGCGCAGGCGCGGATTCATCGCCGGGTCCGGCAGACCCATCTTGGCAGAAACAGTGATTTCGCGCGCGAGCTTTCCGAAGAGCTTGGAACGGGCGGCGTCCTGACGCCCCTTCCGGTGCATGATGTTCTTGAATTGCGAATGGCCGGCCATGTGGGTCTATCCCGCTCGATTTGGCGCGGGTTTATAGCAAGCGGCTTCACGAAGGGAAGCAGGCTTCGCGTCAACCCTGCCAGAACTTCGGCCGCGCCTCTTCCAGCACGCCGCCGATCCGGACCGGCGCCACGCGAATGGCAAGGCCGGTCGCATCGTCGGTTTCGACCGCAAGGCCCGAAACAGTTGCCTTCCCGGTCGCAGGCTCAAAACGCCCCGAGGGAATCTTGGTCTGGAAACGGCGGATCGGCTCATCCTTGTTCATGCCGAGCACGCTCTCGTAATCGCCGCACATGCCGATATCGGAGACGAAGGCCGTTCCCGCGGGCAGGATACGATGATCCGCGGTCTGCGCATGGGTATGGGTGCCCACCTGCAACGAGATTCGCCCGTCCAGGAGATCGCCGAGCGCCTTCTTCTCGCTGGTCGCCTCGGCAAGGAAATCGACA
>CAUJKG010000321.1 GCA_963205465.1 Pseudomonadota bacterium
GTTCTTGGCGAGCTGCTGCGTCAGCGTGGAGCCGCCTTCGCGCAAGCGCCCGCGCATGACGTTCACGAAGATCGCGCGCGCGATGCCGATCGGATCCAGCCCGAAGTGATAATAGAAGCGGCGATCCTCGATCGCGACGAAAGCCTGCGGCAGATATTTCGGCAGCGCCGAGAGCGGCAATTCCTTGCCGGCCATCTCACCACGCACCGCGATCACTTTGTTATCGAGACCGACAATGGTGATCGACGGCGGACGCTTCGGCACCACCAGCGTCTGGATCGGCGGAAGTTTGGTGAACTGCCAGCCGATCAGTCCGGCGACGGCGAAGCCGCCCCAGAGCGCCAGCACGAACATCCAGTAAAACAGACGGCGGAACGGTCCACGGCGACGCCCACCGCCACGCGAGCCGCGCGTCTTCGGCGCGCGATCTTCCCCGGACTTGCGGCGGCTGGTCTGCGGCACGCCACCCGCGCGGTCGCTTGCGCTCAAGCGCAGATCAAGACGCCCGCCGCTCTTGTCCTTCATTCTGGGTTCGCGGCGCTTCGAGCGCCCGCCAAGCCAGCCCATATATAAAGAGCCTCGCTATCGCGCTGCCGAACTCCGGATCCCACGCGTTAAGGGTTCTTAAAGACCCGGCTTTAAGGCGAAGTTAAGCCGCGTCCTAGTGATCCGGTTCTGACATTGGCTTTACTTGCTGCGAAATCCGGCAAACGCCGGATACGGGACACTAGCGCGCGGCAGCGGCGGCTTTGCGCGGCTTTTCGTCCAGCGCCTCGCGTTCGAAAACACCCAGTAACGCGCGTTTGATCGACGCCTGCCGCTGGGGCGAGACGATTTTCGCACCCATGAGGTCGGTCACATAGAACACGTCGACCGCGCGCTCACCGAAGGTCGCGACATGCGCCGAGGCGATGTTGAGGTTCAGCCGGGAGATCGTGGTGGTGAGATCGTAGAGCAGCCCCGTGCGGTCGAGGCCGGTAACCTCGATCACGGTGTGGCGGTCGGACCAGCTGTTGTTCACGCTGACTTCCGGCTGCAGCCGGAAGGTCTTGATCCGCTGCGCCGGCTGGCGCTTTGCTACCACATCAGGCAACCGCACCTCGCCGCGGAGCGCCTGTTCGATGCTGGTCGCGATGCGCTGCGCGCGGCGGATTTCGTCCTCGTCGAAATCGAATTCGCGGGAAATCGAAATCGTATCCAGCGCATAACCATCCGTCGTCGTGTTGATCTGCGCGTCGACGATATTGCCGCCCGCGCCCGCACAAGCGCCGGCGATGATCGATAGCAACCGCGGGTGATCCGGCGTGAAAAGCGTGAGCTCGGTCACGCCGCGCGCCGGCTCGGTGCGCACGGAGGTCGCCACCACTTTTTTCGCGGCTTCCGCTTCGCGAATGAAACGCGCGTGCTCCAGCTTGCGGTTCAGGTCGACTTTCAACCAGTAGGGCGGATAATGCCGCAGGATGTAGCGATCGAGTTCCTGCGGGTTCCCGCCGGCGAGAGCCCGGCGAAATTCATCCTGTGCCATCTCGACCCGGCGCGAGCGGTTCACCTCCGAGAAGCCGCCGGTCAGCACCGGCTCGGTCTCGTAATAGAGCGTGCGCAGGAGCTGCGATTTCCAGCCGTTCCATACGCCGGGACCGACCGCGCGGATATCCGCGGTGGTGAGAATCAGGAGCATCTTCAGCCGCTCCAGATTTTGCACCACGGCGGCGAAGTCCTCGATGGTCTTGCGATCGGAGAGATCGCGCGACTGCGCGATGGTCGACATCGTCAGATGCTGCTCGATCAGCCAGGCGATGGTCTCGGTGTCGGCCTGGTTGAGACCGATGCGCGGACAGAACTTGCGCGCGACCTTTGCCCCGGCGATGGAATGATCCTCAGGCCGGCCTTTGGCGATGTCGTGCAGAAACAGCGCGATATACAGAAGCTCGCGATTCTTGATCGTCTTCATCAATTCGTTGGCGAGCCCGTATTCGGGATTGGTGCCGCGCTCGATTTCGGCAAGCACGCCGATGCAACGGATCAGATGCTCGTCCACCGTATAATGGTGGTAGAGGCTGAACTGCATCATCGCGACGACGTGGCCGAATTCGGGAACGAAGCGGCCAAGGACGCCGGCCTCGTTCATCTTGCGCAGCACGATCTCCGGCGCATGTTTCGACGAAACGATCTCGCGGAACAACTTGTTCGCGTCCTCGTTCGCGCGCAGATCCGCGTCGATCAGCTTCAACGACGAGCGCGCGAGCCTGAGCGCGTCGGGGTGAAAGTCGAGATCGAGCTCGTCGGCAATGTGAAAAAGCCGCAGGAGATTGATCGGCGCTTTCTGGAAGACCTTCTCGTTCGCGACATTGATGCGCTCGTTGTCGATCACGAAATCCGGATAATCCTTGACCGGCTTTTTCTTGCGGCGGGCAAAGCGGGAAATGACACGCGTCAGCGCGGGCGCACTTTTGGCGTGAATCTCCTCAAGCTCGGCGCAGACGATTCCGGTCAAATCGCCGACGTCTTTGGCCACCAGGAAGTAGTGCTTCATGAAGCGCTCGACGTCGCGCTGGCCCGGGTGATCGGTGTAGCCGAGGCGCCGCGCCATTTCCTCCTGCACTTCGAAGGAAAGCCGCTCCTCGGCGCGGCCGGTGAGGAAATGCAGATGACAGCGCACGGCCCAGAGAAAATCCGCGCAGCGGCGAAACAAGGCGCGCTCGGCCTTGGTGAACAGACCTTTGCCCACGAGCTCTTCGACATCGCGCACGCGATAGACGTATTTGCCGATCCAGTTCAGCGTATGCAGATCGCGCAAACCGCCTTTGCCGTCTTTCACGTTCGGCTCGACCAGATAGCGCGACTGCCCCGCCCGTTTATGACGCTCGTCGCGTTCAGCAAGTTTCGCCGCAACGAATTCAGCGGCCGTGCCCTGCACGACTTCCTTGTCGAAGCGCGTCTGCAATTCCTCGAATAGGCTCGCATCGCCGACGAGGAGCCGCGATTCCAGAAGTGCGGTGCGGATGGTCATGTCGGCGCGCGACTGACGAATGCACTCGTCGACCGAGCGGGTGGAATGGCCGACTTTCAGGCCCATGTCCCACAGCGCATAGAGGATCGCTTCGG
>CAUJKG010000322.1 GCA_963205465.1 Pseudomonadota bacterium
TCGCCTTGCCGCGCACGATCGGCGAATAGGCGGCGAGCGAAATGCCGCGCGCCTTGCAGGCTGCGATCACCTTCGACTGATCGATGTAAGGATGCATCTCGACCTGGTTGGTCGCGATCGGCTCGGTCGCGTATTGCGACGCCTGGTCGATCAGCGCGGTTGTGAAGTTCGAGATGCCGATATGCTTCGTCATGCCGTCGCGCTTCGCCTTGCAGAGTGCGGCGAGGGTCTGGTCGAGCGGCACCGAGGGGTTCGGCCAGTGGATCAACAAGAGATCGACATGATCGAGCCGAAGCCGCGCAAGACTTTCGCGCGTGGTGCGAAGGAAATCGGCCGGCGCGAGATTGGTGTACCAGACCTTGGTGGTGACGAAGACCTGATCGCGCGGCAGGCCGGAATTGCGGATCCCCTCGCCGATTTCGCGCTCGTTCTCGTAGGCCTGCGCGGTATCGACATGGCGATAGCCAAGCCGCAACGCCTGCTCAACGATGCGCTTGCAGACATCGCCGCGCACATCCCACGTGCCGAGACCGAGCAGCGGAATGTTGGCACCATTGGCGGGCGCGGTTTCGGTAAAGGGCATGGTACTACCTTGTCGTCTGCGCGATGACGGGAATAGTTATACCCGAAACCCAGCGCAGAAAATGCCGGCGGGTGAGCTTAAGGAACAATCCTGCACCTCCTTCAAAGCGGCCGTTTCGTCCCCTGCTTCAGCGTCTCCAAGACCACGTTCGAGCGCACCCGCTCGACGGCCTCGTGCGGCAAGAGCACCTGGTTCACCAGCGCGCCGAGCGCTGGCAAATCCTCCACCACGGCCTTGACGAGATAGTCGGCGTCGCCCGTGAGCGCATGCGCCTCGAGGATTTCCGGGGTATGCGCGACCAGATCGCGGAAGCGCTGCGCGTTCTTCCCCGAATGGGTGGCGAGCGTCACCTGGATGAAGACGGTTACGCCGAGGCCGATGCGCAGCGGATCGACTTCGGCGCGGTAGCCCTTGATAACTCCCGCTTCCTCCAGCCGCTGGCGGCGGCGCGAAGCCTGCGAGGCGGAGAGCCGCACACGCTCGGCCAGTTCGGCGTTGGTCAGCGCGCCGTTCTCCTGCAGGGCGGCGAGGATCGCGAGGTCTTGGGCATCCAGGGTGACGGATTTTTGCATTGATCTGGCTCAACATGCGTCATTTGTGCACAATTTCCTTGAATGACGCCCTAAATGACCGCCATTTGCAAGGACTTCCTGCAATTCTGCGCGCGGACACGAGGAATCGCAGGAGCAACAGGCATGGGTCCCTTCCCGCACGACGCTGAGCCCGCCCAGATCACCAAGCACAATCCGATGGGCACCGACGGCTTCGAATTCGTCGAATACGCGCACCCCGAACCCGAAAAACTGCACGCGCTCTTCAAGTTGATGGGCTTCACACCCACCGCGCGGCACAAGACCAAGAAGATCACGGTCTATCAGCAAGGCACCGTGAGCTATCTCGTGAATGAGGAGCCGGGCTCGCATGGCTTCAACTTCGTCGCGAAGCACGGCCCCTGCGCGCCCTCGATGGCATTCCGCGTCGTTGATGCAAACCACGCCTTCCAGCGCGCACTGGAAATGGGCGCGGAGGCCGCCGACCCGAAGGACGGCGCGAAGTCGCTCGACGTTCCCGCGATCAAAGGCATCGGCGGATCGCTGCTCTATTTCATCGAGCGCTACGGCGACAAAGGCAGTGTCTATGACGAAGAGTTCGAGTGGCTCGGCGCGCGCGACCCGAAGCCGGAAGGCGTCGGGCTCTATTATCTCGATCATCTCACGCACAACGTGCAGCGCGGGCGCATGGACGTATGGGCGGGATTCTACGAGCGGCTCTTCAACTTCAAGCAGATCCGCTTCTTCGATATCGAAGGCAAGCTCACTGGCCTGTTCTCCAAGGCGCTGACGAGCCCGGACGGAAAAATCCGCATCCCGATCAACGAGAGCGCGGACGAGAAATCGCAGATCGAGGAATATCTGCACGCTTACAATGGCGAAGGCATCCAGCACATCGCCTGCGGCTCGCGCGATATTTATCAGACGATCGAAAAGCTGCGCAGCGATGGCTTGAAGTTCATGCCCTCGCCGCCCGCGACCTATTACGCGAAGGTGGACGGCCGCGTGCCGGGCCACGGCGAAGACTTAAAGCGGCTGGAGAAGAACGGCATCTTGATCGACGGCGAAGGCGTGGTCGATGGCCGCGAGACGAAAGTGCTCTTGCAGATTTTCTCATCGAACGCGATCGGCCCGATCTTCTTCGAATTCATCGAGCGCAAGGGCGACGACGGCTTCGGCGAAGGCAACTTCCGCGCGCTGTTCGAGAGTATCGAGGAGGATCAGATCCGCCGCGGGGTGCTGAAAGAGGATGCGGCCTGATTGTCATTCCGGGGCGGCGCGCAGCGCCGAACCCGGAATCCAGAGCAACACGCTAAGGCTTCGCCGTTCCGCTCTGGATTCCGGATCGCACCTTCGGTGCGTCCGGAATGACAAGTTATGAAAAAATGAGAACGCGGCTTAAGCCTCGTTATTGCTTGGTGATGCGCTCGACCGCAGCCTCTTCGGCGAGCGCGTCGCCATGCCCCTCCGCGAAAACGGAAACGATTGCCCGGTCTTCCCTGTCTGGAAAAGCATAAAGCGCCGACACGCTGCCCGGCCCGCCACCCGAATGGCCAATAGCGCGCCCCACGCCTCGCATGCGGCCTATCATCAATCCGAGCCCATAACCTGCCTGCTGCCACGGCCTGCCCGGAATCTCGTCCGCAACGTGATAACTTGCGAGCATCGTATCCAGCATCCGCGCCGAAAGAAGTTTTCCGTCAAGCAGCCCCTGCAAAAACCGCACGGCGTCGCCGGGTGTACCCAGCAGCAAACCGTGATAGACCCAGCGCGGATCGTAGTCCGCGGCATTGCCCCACGCGGAACGGCCCAGATCTTCGCGCGTCGAGGCAATGAAAGCGCTACGCATTCCGAGTGGCGCGAAAATCAATTCGGCCAGTGCTGCATTCAAATCGCATCGCGTGACCATTTCGATCACGCGGCGAATGAACAGATAACCGATGTTTGAATAAGCCCAGCCCTCGGCAGGGCGGTAAAGAAGTTCACGCGCGTTGCAGCGTGAGAGCAGCATGTCCGGCTGCCAAGCGTCGCATCCGCTTGCGACCGCCGCATGATACTCCGCGCTCGCATAGTCTTTCAGGCCGGCTCTGTGATTCAACAACTGCCGGATCGAAAACGGCCAGTCTTCGTAGCTCGCTTCGAGATCGACCGCGCCGCGCTCCGCTAGCCGCAACACTGCGGCGGCGAGCACTGCCTTGGCGATGCTCCACCAAGGATAAAGTCCGACGCTGTTGGTCTCGATCGGCGAGTTATTTCGTTGGATCGCGTAAGGAAACGCGATCCCGGTCATTACCGCCGTCCGCCCCGGAACTGCGGCTTGCGCTGCGCGCCCGGCGCCATGACCGGCGCATCGCCCTTGTGGCGGAAGGAGATGCGGCCGCGGCCGAGATCGTAAGGCGACATCTCGACGGTGACGCGGTCGCCTTCCAGCGTGCGGATGCGGTGCTTCTTCATCTTGCCCGCGGCATAAGCGAGAATGACGTGGTCGTTGTCGAGCTTCACGCGATAGTTGCCGTCCGGAAGCACTTCCGTGACGATGCCGTCGAATTCGATAAGATCTTCTTTCGCCATAGACGTCCCTAGTGTTGCGCGGGGCGCGGCTGGTTGCCGCCGCGGCGCTTCGGTTTGCGGTTCATAAAGGCGACGCCGGTGATCTGTCCACTCTCTCCACCGTTGGCCGCCTTGGGCTGATGCTGGCTCGCGTTATTGTTGTGCTGCCGGTGTTCCGGCTTGCCGTGCGCGTTGGGACGCTTGCCGCGGTGCTCCGGGCGGCCCTCATGCTTGCGCTCAGAGTGCTTGCGCTCGCCCTGCTTGCGGGGACCGCGGAAATCGGAGCGCTCCTGCTTGCGTTCGGCCTGCGGCTGCGCGTGCTGCTCGGCACGCGGCTCCTGCGCCTGCTCGCCCTGCGGCTGGTGCCGCTGGTCGTTGCGGGGGCCCTGTCCGCGATGCGGATGGTTGCCGCGGCGGTTGCGATTGCGCTGGCCATTCCGGCCGCCGCGGTTGTCGCCCTTGCCCTCGCCTCTCGGCTCGCCGAGCGACGGGTTCAGGCGCCTGTCGGTGGAAGGGATGGAAATTTTCGTGAGGCGCTCAATGTCGCGCAGAAACGCACGCTCGTCATTGGCGACAAAAGAGATCGCGATTCCTTCGGCGCCGGCGCGCGCGGTGCGGCCGATGCGATGCACGTAGCTTTCCGGAACGTTCGGCATGTCGAAGTTCACGACATGGCTCACGCCGTCGACGTCGATGCCGCGCGCGGCGATGTCGGTCGCGATCAGGACGCGAACCTTGCCGGCACGGAACATGCCGAGCGCGCGTTCGCGCTGGTTTTGCGATTTGTTGCCGTGGATCGCGTCAGAAGCAATGCCGGCATTCTGCAACGACTTCACCACTTTGTCCGCGCCGTGCTTCGTGCGCGTGAACACCAGCGCGCGATCGATCGGCTCGGCTTTCAGCACCTCGACCAGCAAACCGGTCTTGCCATTCTTCTCGATGAGAATGACACGCTGCTCGACCCTGTCCGCGGTCTTCGCGACCGGGGTGACGGCAACGCGCACCGGCTCCTTCAGGAACTGCGCAACAAGATGCTCGATTTCATTCGGCATGGTCGCCGAGAAGAACAGCGTCTGGCGCTTCTCGGGCAACATCTTCGCAATCTTCCGGATGTCGCCGATGAAACCCATATCTAACATACGGTCGGCTTCGTCGAGGACGAATACTTCGATGCGATCGAGACGGATCGCGTTCGAGTTGACGAGATCGAGGAGACGCCCCGGGGTCGCGACCAGAATGTCGACGCCGTTCGAGAGTGCCTTGATCTGGCGGCCAATGTTGACGCCGCCGATGGCAAGCGCGGTCGAGAGCTTCAGATGACGGCCATAGGTCTTGAAGCTGTCGGTGATCTGACCGGAAAGCTCGCGCGTCGGCGAGAGCACCAGAATGCGCGCCGACTTCTTCGTGAGGCCGCTGCGGTTCGTCGCGAGGTGGTTGAGGATGGGTAGCGCGAAAGCAGCGGTCTTGCCGGTGCCGGTCTGCGCGATGCCGACCAGATCGCGACCGGAAATCACCGGTGGGATAGCTTGCGACTGAATGGGGGTTGGGGTGACGTAGTTCTCTTCAGCCAGCGCACGCGCGATGGGCGCAGCCAGGCCAAGTCCGGAAAAGGAGTCCAAAAAATCGTTCTTTCATGCATGCGAAACGGCGGGACCCCGCCCTTCCAGGCGGATTCCGCGAATCGCGGGGGTTGATAGACACCCCGCGTGGCCTGGGAAGTCAGGAAAATCGCTCTGATAAGGACGGGCGGTAAGCCTGCTTTGGCTTCGTCACGCGGCCCGTGTAAGTCCTTAGACCCGCGCTATGTGTCGTATTCGGGGCGATTTTACAAGAGCCGGCACCCGCCGGCAGGGATTTAATCTTACGCTTTCCTTCCGAGGTTCGAAGAAATGTCCGGAACTACCGCCGCCGACCTCGTGGTCGCCTCTCTCGTCGCCCACGGCATCGATACGCTCTACGCGCTCCCCGGCGTCCATAACGACCACTTCTTCGACGCGGTGTTCCGTGCCGGCGACAAGATCCGCACCGTTCATAGCCGTCATGAACAGGGCGCGGCCTATATGGCGCTGGGGGCCGCGCTCGCGACCAACAAGCCACAGCCTTACGCGGTGGTTCCCGGCCCCGGCCTCCTGAATACCTCCGCCGCACTCCTGACCGCTTACTCGATGAACGCGCCGGTGCTGGCGCTGATCGGACAAATTCCCGACGCCGATATCGGCAAGGGACTTTCGCATCTTCACGAGATCAAGGATCAGGCCGGCATTCTCGCGCGGCTGGTGGATTTCTCGGTGCGGGTGAAGCAGCCGGAGGAAGCCTCCGCGCTCCTCTCACAGGCGATCCATTCGCTGTATTCGGATCGGCCGGGCCCCGCGGCAATCGAATGCGCGATCGACATGTGGGGACGAACAAGCGAAGACGGAAAGATCGCATCGCCCCTGCCCGTGCCACAGCCTGCACTCGATGAAGACGCGATCAGGGACGCCGCGAAGCGGCTCGCGAACTCCAAACGCCCGCTCATCATTTGCGGCGGCGGCGCGCAAGGCGCATCGCAAGAAATCACCCGGCTTTCGGAAATGCTGCAAGCACCCGTGCTCGGCTATCGCCGCGGGCGCGGCGTGTTGTCGAGCAAGAATCCATTCAGCGTGACGCTGCCCTTGGGCCGCGAGCTCTGGGGCGAAGCCGATGTTGCGCTCGGGGTCGGCACGCACATGCTCTACCCGATGATGCAATGGGGCATGGACGACGACATAGAGGTCATCCGCGTCGATGCCGACAAGGACGAGCCCGCGCGCATCCACAAGCCCGCCGTCTCGCTGATCGGCGACGCACAGCCGATTTTGCAGCGGCTGATCGAAGTGCTGCCGAATTATCTCGGCAAGCGCGAAGACCGCACGGAAGAAATGCGCGAGCGCCACGCGAAGATGAATAAGCGCTTCGAGAAGATCGCGCCGCAGAAAACGTTCCTCGATGCCATTCGCGACGAGTTGCCGGACGATGGCATCTTCGTCGACGAGGTGACGCAGATGGGCTTCGCGGCGCGCCTCATGCTGCCGGTCTATAAGCCCCGCACGTTCCTCTCGCCCGGCTATCAGGACAATCTCGGCTGGGGCTTCGCGACCGCGCTCGGCGCGCAGGACGCGCGGCGCGACGTACCGGTGGTTTCGATCAACGGCGACGGCGGCTTCCTCTATACCGCGAACGAACTTGCGACCGCGATGCGCCACAAGATTCCGCTCGTCGCCATCGTGTTTTCCGACGGCTCCTTCGGGAACGTGCGGCGCATCCAGGAAGAGATGTTCGGCAACCGGCTGATCGCGAGCGATCTTGCCAACCCCGACTTCGTAAAATTCGCGGAAAGC